>JAJTHA010000148.1 GCA_021299565.1 Candidatus Caenarcanales bacterium | reverse complement strand
GGATCATCTGTAGTAGTCATATCAGTAGACATATATTTATTGCCGCGGGTTTTGATATCTTTGAGGATTTGGTTTTGGGTCTTCGTTATACTCATAAAAAATTCAAGGTCTAGTTAGTGGGATCTGTAAATAGAGGCTGAAGTATCTTCTCGATTTCTTCTTTCATGTGATTCACTGCATCTTGATCATTATGCGCAAGACCTAGTTTCATACCTTCTACCAGTTCTTTTAAATTAGCCATATCTATAGGGATATCTCCATGATACTTTGTTACTTTATTTATACCAATTGCTTCAAGATGAGCAAGATGTTTTTCGTGTTTTCCAAAAGCATTCGAATCATCATTGTCCCAAATTGAAGTCATGATCTTCATCCCCAAATCACTCATGAATTCATAAAAAAAGGCTTTTTGATCCTCGCTTATTTTATCTTTGTGGGCTTTTAGATTATCCATAAAATTATCAAATTTATTTTGATCACTAATAGTAATTAATAAGCCACTTGATGATATTCCGGCATCACTTGCAATTTTTACGTAACAATCTCTTTGACCTACTATATATTGGTTGATGCGATCAAAGGCCTTTTGATTAGCTCCTGGCTGCATTTGGGAATAGTCATTTTGCATTTCCCTATCATGTGATCCCATCAGCGCATTAAGAGCATTTAAAGCAACGATAGGATTTGTTTTTGCTATTTCTTCAGCTGCCTCGATCACTTTTGGAGCAAGTTCTTTCAAAGATTTGTGATCATCGCCCTGAATGATTTGATCTAGATAGTTCGCTAGTTGCTCTGGCAGCTTAGGACCATCAAAATCTTTGAGCCTGCTTATGCCCAAAGTTGAGAGTACGTTTAAAGGATAAAAATTGTTTGAAATCACCATAAGGATAAAAAGCATACAATTCTAGATAATTGATAAATGGGATAACTAAGGAAAACCCCTAATTTTTGTCTTGATGAAATAAACTTTAACCAGAAAACGTCTTATTTTTTCTATGCGGCAAGCCCTTATGCTGCTATGTTATAAATTCTAATTCAGCAAGCGGATCATGGTGGGAAACCCTGCAAGCCAAAACAACGACACTATATATAGTAATTTTATGCACCAACAAGCACTAGAACTAGAAAGGCCAGAAATAAATCCAAACGAAGGCCAAGAACCCAAACATAAATCGATAGTCGACGCACTATCAGTTAATGACTTGGAATCGGCAAGGGATCAGCTATTAGAGCAAATTTATTTGAAAGTTGGCCAAAAAGAAAGCTGGGATTCTCCTCAATACAGAGGCGACAAAGGCGTACAAAAAAGTATTGTTCTAGACTTCACTCGCAACAAAAACCTAACTTTTTTTGGTTTGGAAACACTTAGAGATAGATATTTTCTCAAAGACGCCAAAGGCGATGTCTGCGAAAATCCTCAAAGCTTTTTTGCTCGTGTTGCAACTGGTGTAGCTAGAGGCGACAAAGACCTTGCTCAAAATCTTTATGATCTTATGTCCAAAAACTGGTTTATGCCAGCAACTCCTGTTTTGGTCAATTCAGCAACCAATAGAGGCGCTCCTATTAGCTGCTTTTTAAACACTGTTGGTGATTCGATTTCGGATATATTCAAAACCTATGAAGAAAACGCTTTTCTTGCTAAAGGCGGCGGCGGTATCGGCACTAATTGGTCGCAAGTTAGAGGTCACAACTCCAAACTATCTACAGGCGGTACTTCAAGCGGCACCATTCCGTTTCTAAAAGTCATGGACAGCGCAACCCTAGCTGTCTCTCAAGGCAATACTAGACGCGGGGCAGCGGCTGTTTACATGCGCATTGATCACCCGGATATAGAAGAGTTTGTGGATATCAGAAGACCTACTGGCGGAGATGAAAACAGAAGATGTCTGAATTTGCATCACGCAGTAATTATCACTGACGAGTTTATGCGCGCGGTCAAAGCCAAAACTAAATTTGACCTTCGTTGTCCGCATACAGCACAAATGCTCAATAGCGTAGATGCTTTTGATTTATGGAAACGTATTTTAAAAAATAGAGTTGAAACTGGTGAACCATATATTATGTTCGTGGATACAGTCAACAAGGCAACTCCAGAGCATCACCGCAAAAGAGGGTTAGAGGTCAGTCAATCTAATTTATGCTCTGAAATCACTCTACCAACCAATAGAGAAAGAACAGCTGTTTGTTGTCTAGGCTCACTCAATCTAGAAACCTATGACGAATGGGAAAAAGACAAAGAGTCTGTAATTTATACCGCAGTAAAAGCACTTGATAATATTTTGGATAATTTTACCCAAAGCGTAGACTCAAGAGATTACAAACGTGCCGTACAATCCGCTATTAATGAGCGTTCTATTGGACTAGGAGTTATGGGCTATCACGGCATGCTTATGAAAAACTTGATTCCATTTGAAAGCATTGCAGCAAGAGCTCTTAATAAAAAAGTTTTCAAGTCGATTCATGAATCAGCAAAAGCTGCTTCTAGACAACTTGCTGTAGAGCGAGGTCCTTGTCCTGATGGTGGTGACCAGCGCAATAGTTATATACTTGCGATTGCTCCAACAGCTAATATCTCTGTGATTTGTGGTGGCGCTACTCCTTGTATCGAACCGATTGCAGGAAATGCTTATTTGCAAAAAACTCTAAGTGGAAGCTTTTTGGTCAAAAACCCTTATCTAGAAAGGCTTCTAGAAACCAAAGGTTTGAATCATAACGAGACTTGGAGAAAAATCATCGAATGCAAAGGTAGTATACAGAGTCTTGATTTTCTTGATGAAGAAGAGAAAAAAATTTTCAAGACAGGTTATGAATTGAACATGTTTGAGCTTGTGCAACAAGCTGCTGAAAGACAGCAATATATTTGTCAGGCACAGTCTTTGAATCTGTTTTTCAAATCACCGATAAGTGGCAAGCATTTGCATGAAGTGCACATCAAAGCTCATGACCTTGGCGTCAAAACCTTATACTATCTACGTTCTGAATCTGTTATAGAGGCGGATAATGTTGATAGTACTTCGGTGAGAAGACAGGTTGCTGATCCAAAAACCAATGGTGGTAATTATGAGGAGTGCGCGGTCTGTCAATAAATGGATAAGGATGACCTAAAGAAAGCCATACAAGCCGCTCAAGAGATGCAAGCAGATCTCGTCAAAGCGCAGATGCAGCTAATGCATGAAGAAATCAAAGGTCATTCTAATGATCACAAGGTCTTGGTTCTAATGAATGGTCATGGAGATTTTAAGTCAATAAAAATATCACCAGATTTATTAGCAGAAGGATTAAATTCCGTAGAACATGGAGTTTTGCAGGCGATTAAAGATGCTACCGAAAAAGCTGCGGCTCTAACTCGTGAGCGCCTGGCTTCAGTATCCCAGAAAATCGGACTTTAAGATGAGATACGCTAAACCATTTGAAGATTTGATTGAAGAATTCAGAAAATTTCCTACTATAGGTCCCAAATCAGCTCAAAGAATGGCTTTCACTCTTTTGCGCAAACCAAATGATCAAATCGAAAAATTCATTCGAGTTATTAGTGATGCCAAATATCATTTGAAAAACTGTAAGTTTTGTTTCAATTTATCAGCTGAAGAAATTTGTCCGATCTGTGATAATTCACAAAGAGAACATAATCAAATATGTGTTGTTGAATCAGTGAAAGATTTGATAGCCATTGAAAATACCAGTGAATATCATGGTTTGTATCATGTCTTAGGTGGAGTAATTTCTCCTTTAGATGGTCTTGGTGCTGAGGATCTTAATATCCAAGAATTGATTTTACGGATTAATGCAATGGATCTTGATGATTTAGAAATCATCTTAGCTTTGGGTCTTAGTACTGAAGGCGAAGCGACTATGCTTTATTTGAAAAGATTATTAGAGGCTCAAGCAAAAAATATCAAAATTACGAGATTGGCTCATGGTTTGCCTGTGGGTGCAGATCTGGATTATACGGATCAGACAACTTTGTCAAAAGCACTTGAGGCTAGGGTTTTGGTTTCGTAGAGATTTTCTTTTTAGTCACCCTGAGGATAGCAAAAAAGACATGGGCATGTCATTGCCCATCGATAAAATGTAGCGACTTAGTCAGTAAAGCAAAAAAATATAATTTAAAGTCATCGCGAGATTTGCGTAGCAAATCGTGGCGATCCAGAGCTCAAATCTACAAACTGGACTCCCACGACCTGCTTCGCAGGTCTCGGAGTGACTTTATAGTTATAGATTTGGCTTAGGCTGAGTAGTTACTCCGAAATTAATTTAGCGGAATAATATACAATTAAATCATGGTAGATACAAGCAAATGTCCCTGCGGCAATGACAAACACTATAAAGAATGCTGCGAAAAGTTTCACCAAGGTGAAGCAAGTCCTGAAACTGCAGAAATTTTGATGAGATCAAGATTCAGCGCTTACGTTAAGAAAAACAAAAATTATCTTTTAGAAACCTGGCATTCTTCATCTAGACCTAAGCCAGAAGAACTTGAGTTTGAAGGACCAATGGGCTTTCGTTGGACTCATTTGACAGTGGTCAAAACAGAAGAAGGCAAAGAATCAGACGATAAAGGCAAAGTGGAGTTTGTCGCTCATTACAAGGTGGGTCCAAAAGCAGGTCAGATGCAGGAAGATAGTAACTTTGTGAAAGAAAACGGAAAGTGGTATTATTGCTAAGGTATGAGTCTGAATCATGAACAAGTCAAGCATATTGCTAAATTGGCGAGACTAAATCTTACAGAAGACGAGGTAGCTAAATATGCTCTTAGCTTGAGTCAGATTTTGGGTTATATAGAACAGCTCAATGAATTAGATACCAAGGATGTTGAACCAATGATAGCCGCAGTTCAACACCAAAAAGCTTTAAGAGAAGATATCGCTGTTGATTCGCAATTGCAAGAATCTATGCTTGCAAACGCGCCAGCTAAAGAAGAGACTGCGATCAAAATTCCGCAGATGAGTTAATGATGAAATATGTTTTTGTTACTGGCGGAGTTGTAAGTAGCCTTGGAAAAGGTATTGTGGCTTCGTCTTTGGGAAGACTTTTGAGAGAAAGAGGCTTTAGAGTATCTATTCAAAAGCTAGATCCATATCTAAATGTGGATCCAGGTACTATGAACCCATATCAACATGGAGAAGTTTTTGTTACCGAAGACGGAGCAGAGACTGATCTTGATTTGGGTCATTATGAAAGGTTTATTGATACCAATCTTAAACAGGCAAATAGCATAACCTCCGGAAGAATATATTTAGATGTGATCACCAAAGAGCGTCGTGGAGAGTATTTGGGAGCAACTGTACAGATGGTGCCTCATGTGACTAACGAAATCAAAGACAAAATCAAAAAGGCAGCAAAAGAAACCAATGCCGAAATCTTGATTGTAGAAGTCGGTGGAACTGTTGGTGATATTGAGAGTTCTATTTTTATTGAAGCAATTAGACAATTCAAAAATGATATTCCTAAAAACGATACTTGTTATATACATGTGACTTTGGTCCCGCATCTTAAAGCCGCTGATGAACTTAAAACCAAACCAACTCAACATAGCGTTGAATTGTTGCGTTCAAAAGGAATACAGCCAGATGTCCTTGTCTTGAGATCTGATAAATCAGTCCCGAAATCTTTGAAAGAAAAACTGAGTTTGTTTACAGATGTAGCCGTTGAAAACGTGATTGAAAGTAAAGATTGTAGAAGTATTTATGAAGTGCCACTCGTTATGCAAAAAGAGGGACTAGCTGCTAGCGTGCTCGCCAAGCTGAATTTAGAAGATAAAGTGCCGGATATGAAAGCATGGCAGGAAATGCTAGATAAGTTAATTAGTCCAAGCCAAAACAAATTAAAAATAGCAATAGTTGGCAAATATATAAAATTATCAGATGCTTATATCTCAGTGAGTGAATCTATCAGACATGCTTGTGCTCAATTAGATAGAGGCGTGGAGCTAGAAATGGTTCTATCAGATGAATTAACTGATTACAGTCAGCTATCCAAAGTTTTTGCTGAGGTAGATGCCATTGTTGTGCCTGGCGGTTTTGGCGATAGAGGAATAGAAGGGAAACTGCTCGCGATTAGATATGCTCGAGAAAATAAAATTCCTTTTCTAGGTTTGTGCCTTGGTCTACAGTGCTCTGTAATTGAGTTTGCACGTAATGTTTTGAATTTGCCTGATGCTAATAGTGTTGAATTTGATATCGATTCACCTGATCCTGTGATTCATTTGATGGAAGCACAGAAAAATATCTCTGATAAGGGTGCGACTATGAGATTGGGGCTTTATCCTTGTAAGCTTTTGAAAAACAGCAAAGCTTATGAGCTTTATACCGAGAAGGATTCGGCTGATGTCATTCAGGAACGTCATAGGCATAGATATGAGTTTAATAACGCTTTTAAATCTCAAATGGAAGCTAAGGGAATGATTTTTTCTGGAACCTCTCCTGATGGTCAATTGGTTGAGATTATTGAACTTAAAGATCATCCATTTTTTATGGCATGTCAGTTTCATCCAGAGTTTCTCTCAAGACCAGGTAAAGCTCATCCTTTGTTTTTTGGTTTGGTGCAGGCAGCTAAGCAGTCTATTCTGCTATAGAAGAATCCATATATTTAGTAAGATCAGCTTCTTGTCTTCTGAAGTCCCAATCGCTAGCTTCAAAAATACTCATCACGAACATTAGAAGTATCATTCTTCTGATTCCTTGTTTACTGATGTCACCTTCAATAGCATTTTTGTCTCCAAAAGTTTTATTGATATTTTTTGCTATGCCATCAACTCTATTAATGATAGTTTTTATATCCACAAAATCGTTTGTGCCATTGCCATCAAGGTCTAATTTGGCATCGTCAAGTGATTTTTTGAAAATATTTTCAATACCTTTGTTTCCAGATGCATCTTCAGCGTTTTCAAAGTCAGTTAGTGAATTACTATAATCTAAAACTGCTTTTTTAAATTCTTCTTTTTTGGCATCTTCAAGTTGATTTAGATATACTGCATCGCTTAAACCAGTGTTGTTGTCTTTAGTGTATTTTTTTACATCAGTGGAGTAT
>JAJTHA010000126.1 GCA_021299565.1 Candidatus Caenarcanales bacterium | reverse complement strand
TGTGAATTCAATGGTCTTGTTGTCAATCTTTTTTATTGTTGGGAATTGACCATCAACCATTAAAATATCTTTCATTGAACTTACCGCGATACCGTCTCTAATCAGTTCATTCCAAGTAAAAACAACATCATCAGCATTGATCTCTTCGCCATCATTCCAGAAAATATCATTTCTTAAATGTGCAATTATTTTTTTGCCAGAATCTTCGATGGTTAATTTCTCAGCCAGACCCGGTAAAATCGAATTGTCAATTGGATGAACACGAATTAGCCCTTCAAACATTAATCCAGCGTAATTAGAGCTAGTAGCATCGCTTGCAGTCCAAGCATTAAAAGTTTTTGGATCTGCTCCTACATGTAGCAAGTTATAAGTGCATTTATTTTTTTGTTCAATTCGTGAACAAGAGCTCAACAAGCTTATTAATATAAAAAACAATAAAAAACGAGCATTAAGCATCTTTATCGAAAGCAGTCATCACTGCCCATTCAGCGGCTATCATGATTATATTTAGATACATAAAAGCTGGAAAACTTGCGATACAAAGATAATTCAAATGTAAAAAAGTCGATAACATCACAGCTAGTCTCAAAGGCCAGCCAAAGAAAAACACGGCTGCCAAAAACAATTCTGAATATTTAACAAAGCTTGCAAAAATAAAAGCGTTAGGAATCACCATATCTTTCAAAACAGTTTTGTATGGATTGAAAATTACATCATCACCAAGGCTTCTAAAAAAATCATCAGCATTGGCTCCAAAGCTCGGGTCAGAAAGTTTGGTAAAACCATTTGCAAGAAAAACAAAAGCAATAGCCCAGCGTAAAATCAATAAATAAGCTGTTGCCTTTGGACTCATGTTCTAATTTTGCCTCGGATCTATGACTTTGACAAGTAAATCGATTATGGTATTCACCGCAATCAAAATCAAAGCAAAAACCAAAACCACTCCAATAACTAGAAAATAATCTCTATTACTAAATGCCGTGATGAAATACTTACCTAGCCCAGGCAGGGCAAAGACATATTCAACAACAAAAGAACCCGTCACTAGCATGGCTAAAATTGGTCCCATGACAGTAATGATAGGCAGTAGGCTATTAGGCAAAATATGTTTGAAAATCACATCTTTTTTGCTAAGCCCTTTTACTATCGCTGTTCTTACAAATGATTTGTTAAAGGTTTCTTTTACCGAGCTTGCTGTAACCCTAGTGATATAAGCAAAGGGAGCCAGGCTCAAACTTAGAACCGGAAGTATTGCGTATTCTGGTCCTTCCCAAAGTGCAACTGGCAATAATTTGAACCAAATCCCAAAAATCGTGATGAAAGTAGCTGCAAAAATAAAACTAGGCATTGATAAAAATAAAATAGTAATTAGCTCAAAAAACTTAGAAAGAGAAAGATCTTCATCAAGCCCCATGAATATTCCTGCAGCAATTCCAAGAAATCCAGCCAGCAAAAAAGCCATAAGTCCTATGATTATTGAAACAGGAAGTGCTTCAGAAATAATTTGATTAACGTTTCTACTTGGGTATTTGAGGCTTGGTCCCAAATCACCTTTGCTAATTAATTTGCTGAGATAATTGGAATATTGAATCAATATCGGTTTATCTAGTCCGTATTTCCGCTCCATTGATTCTTGAATAAGAGCTGAGCTGAATCTGCCTTCATCAAAGGGATTACCAGGTAGTAATCTGACCAAAAAAAAGCAACAAGTTACTAAAAGAAAAACCGTGACTATTAAAGACACGGTTTTTTTAGTTAAAAATTCAAGATACATCTAGGCAGCTTTAGCTTCGACGTTAATATATTTTTTACCGTTATAGTAGCCACATTCTTTACATACGTGGTGTGGACGTTTTTTAGCGCTGCAGTTAGGACAATCAACAAGCCCAACGGTTTTTGCTTTCCAATTGGCCCTTCTAGTTTGTTGTCTTTGACGTGATTGATTCTTCTTTGGTACTGGCATAGTTTTGCTCCAGACCAGTGATTCTAGCAAGCAGGATTTATACTAAGCAATTACCATTCAAGAGAACCAGGTTTTCTTAATTATTCGATAGGTATTAACTTAATTTTGTGATAGTTTCTTGGTAGCCCGTAATTTTTGCCTGCAAGCTCAAGAGATTGTTTTTCAAATTGTTTAATGTGCCTCCTAATATCCTTGAGTTCGAATTATTGGAGCTCATGGTGTTGATTTTTGCAATAATCTCTTGCTCTTTTGCCTTAAAGCTTTCAAGCTGTAAAGTATATAAATTGCGAATAATACTTTTGTTTAATGCCTCATCAGCCGGGGTTCTTTGATTAGCAAGACCAATAGCACCTTCAGTTTTGGCATTAAGTTCTTGGAAGTTTCTCTCTTCTTCCATCAGAACTTGCTGCACTAGTCCTAATGCGCCATCCATAAATGAGCCGCCTGGTCTAGTTGATGAGCCTCTTAGTACTCTATTAGAAGCGCCTCCAAGTCCTCTTTTATTTACGACTTCCGACTCGCCCTCATTAAAAGCGTGTTTATTAATATTGATTGGATTTAGAAGTTTGTCTACAAGCTCTGAATACACGGGAGCAAATGTATGTCCCAAATCTAGTGATTTACTCATTGCTTTTTCAAAGAGCTCTGCGTATTGTAATTTCACTCCACTCAGCTCTGGGCTGTTTAAAGGGATTTCTAGCCCTTG
>JAJTHA010000158.1 GCA_021299565.1 Candidatus Caenarcanales bacterium | reverse complement strand
TTTGAAACATAGTGAAGAATCCAAACAAAATCTCAAAAACAAAATAGTAGGCTCTCAAGTTTTGCCTGAAAAGTTTATCGATAAACTTGCAGATAAATACAACCTTTCCAAAAAAATTGCTGAATGCTCAAATCTTGAATTAAAAGAAATAGCTGATAATCTCAAAAAGTTCAAGCTGAAAATAACCGGTAATTTGGGTTATGAAAAAGCTGAAGTTACTAGAGGTGGAGTGGATACTAATAGTCTTGATTCTAAAACCATGATGGCAAAAGACTTTCCGGGATTATATTTTATCGGAGAAGTGGTTGATGTTACTGGTTGGTTGGGCGGTTATAATTTTCAGTGGGCTTGGGCGTCTGCTTATGCAGCAGCCAGCTCTTTGTGAAAAATGTCATCCTGAACGAAGTGAAGGATCTCCTTCGATAACACCGATAGAGATGCTTCGCTTCGCTCAGCATGACAGGAGATAGATACTATCTCTATAATCTGTAAGTGATACCAAGAAACGGGTTAATATCATCAGCTGAATCTGTTAAACCAACAAAGGCTCCAGCATCAAGCTGTATATTGTCACCAATCGTATAAGTCAGACCCATGTCAAATGTCATAGGCCAATCAGTTCCAGATTTAAGTGTTTTAGCCATAGCAAGCTCGGTAAACATACTTAAATTATCTGTGATTCCTCTTGCAACAGTAATTGAATTAAATGTTTCAGCTTCATAGCCGTTGTCTTTTTCATTTCTGTTGATATTGAGTTGAGTCATGATACCCATATTGAAATCACCAAGCTCAATTGCGAACGGGAATATAACCCCACCTTCAACATCATTATTGCCTAGATTATCCTGATTAGATGGGATTTTCACAAATGGCATAACCGCAAATGCTGTTTTGCCTTCGTCATTTCCCCAGAGGTTTTGTTTGAATCTAATTGTTACATCGCCAAAGCCTCTTGCTTCTTCTTCGATTCCAGTGTTTGAATCTTTTACGCTTGCAATATTATAAGTCTCAACTACAAATTGAATATCTGAATGGTTAGTTAAACCAAACTTGATATTGCTCAAAGCAAATGTTGCTCCGCGTGATCTGATGTTGTTGCCGTCTCTATTGTCTCTATCAAAAGCAGCCGTTACAATATCAGTCTCTATTTGAAAGTGACCAGCGTCTACAGAAATTGGACTTTCTGTTTTATCAGGACGATCTGTTGCAAGTGGTCTCATTAATTCTTTTGGGGTTGGATTGAAAAGATTGTATTGATCTTTTTCGTGAGCCGCATTTGCTTGAAAGCAGTTCGCTGCAAGCATTAGGCTCAGGCTTAGTTTAAGTAATTTCATCTTTAGTTTTCTCCGGTTTTAGCTTAGTGAGCTAATTACCCACCAAAATATAAATCCCAGTGATAACACTAAATTAACAAAAACCCCTAGTACAAATGATTGAATTTATTTATAAGAAACGATTTTATTTGCCATACCGCCAAATAAAAAGAAATGTACTGGCAGTAGCATGTACCAATATAACCTGCCCCAAAGTCCATGTGGTCTAAAAGTTGCAGTTTGGATTAACGTGCATACTTGGTTATCATTGCGATTAATTTTAAATTCAAGCCAAGCCTCACCAGGAAGTTTCATTTCAGCATAAAGTAGTAGATGTAGTTTTTCTTCATCTGCTTCAATTACTCTCCAGAAATCTAAAGCATCTCCGGCTCTCAAATGTAATCCCTCTCTGCGACCACGTCTTAGTCCTACTCCACCAAATACTGTGTCAAGAAAGCCTCTGATTTTCCAAGCCCAGTTCATATAGTACCAACCTCTATCGCCGCCGATGCTCCAAATATTGTTTTTGACTGTGTCTATGGAGCTGGCATCAAAAGTGACTTGGCGCTTATCAAATTGACAACCATATTTGGGTACTTCTATTCTGCAGAATTTATCTTTCTCTAAATATATAAATGCATCTGTCCAACTAGATATCACTTCATTGCAAGAAATTTTGTACAAAGTCCGTTTTAATGATTCCTCATAACCATATACTTGAATTTTGACTATTTCTTCAATACCTTTGCGTTTTACTATCACTTCATTCTTCAAGCTAGTGACAAGACCCCTTGCTAGCGCGTAATTCGTTGAAGTTATTATGCTTAACCACAATGAAGATATATTTGGATTAATCATCGGTGTAGTGAAAATATATCTTTTGAGATTTCTGACTTTGGCATAGCCAAGTAACATTTCTCTATAGGTCAATATATCAGCCCCGCCTATGTCGAAGATCCCGTTATAAGCTTTTTCTTGTAGTATTACTCCAGTAAGGTATTCGATAACATTCTTAATTGCAATTGGTTGACATTTGGTTTCAAGCCATTTGGGAGTGATCATTACCGGTAGTTTTTCTACTAAGTCACGAATGATTTCAAACGAAGCACTTCCCGAGCCAATTATAATTGCAGCTCTTAGCACTGTTAAATGGTAGTTTCCTTTTTGTAAAATTCCCTCTACATTTTTGCGTGACATTAAATGCTTAGATAATTTTTCTGAGTTGACAATTCCGCTTAGATAAATCAATTGTGTGATTTTTAGTTGCTTACTTATTGCCACAAAGTTTTCTGCGCAGCTGGCTTCAAGATCCGGGAAACCCTTGCGAGTAGGAGTGCTCATTGAGTGTACAAGGTAAAAAGCGATATCAACATCATGTGGGATTTCACTGAGACTATTTGCATTCAATAAATCAGCTTCTATGACATCAACTTTTGCATTGAATCTAGAGATATCAAAACGGCTAGAATCTCTTACTAATGCAATAACTTCATGATTGCTTTCGATTAAAGCAAGTATCAGTCTTTGACCAATATAACCATTTGCGCCTAAAACTAATACTTTCATTAGTTGTTATTATACTCTTATGTCAAAAATCTGCGTTTGGATAAGAAATGAATTTAGACTGAATGATAATCCGGCTTTGATTTATGCGTTGCATCAAAAAAAATCAATTGATGTTATTTATTGTCATCATAATAGTGACCACAACTGGAAATTAGGATCTGCCGCAAAAGTTTGGTTGCAACAAGCATTGCTTAATTTTGCAAAAGACTTGAAGTCACAAAATTTAGTTTTGGAAATAAAAGAAATGAACCCTATAGCTTTTTTCCAAGAAAAAGATTGCTACGATGAAATTGTCTTTAATAAAGCTTTTGAACCTGCACTTGTTGATCAAGAAAACAAAGTTTCAGATATCTTGAAGCGCAAAAACATCAAATCAAAAATTTTCAATGGTAATTATTTATTTGATCCTGAGCTTATCAAAAATAAACAAGGTCAACCTTTCAAGGTATTTACTCCATTCTATAAACATTGCTTGGCTATGTTTGAAGATCTTATTGATTCACAGTTCAAGCTGCAATTGAAAGAATATGACAGTGGTTCTCAAGTAGCTAGTTGCTCTCAAATAGATGCGCTTAATTTACAAGGAGTTGATAAACCCTGGAATCGCTCTTGGCAAGAAAAAATGATGTCTTATTGGAATATGGATTCAAAGAAATTGATCAGGA
The DNA here is from genome assembly GCA_021299565.1 of Candidatus Caenarcanales bacterium. Lineage (GTDB taxonomy): Bacteria > Cyanobacteriota > Vampirovibrionia > LMEP-6097 > LMEP-6097 > JAJTHA01. The sequence goes on along the minus strand of JAJTHA010000158.1, from coordinate 18,994 downwards.
ATTTTTGTGAGCACGATGCTCGTAAGTATCAAGAGCAAAGAGATTTCCCGGCGCTTGAATCTGGGACTTCCAAAATCTCTCCTTATTTGCGCTTTGGACAGATTAGTCCATTTAGGATTTATCATGAAGCAAAGAAAGTTAATGCTAATGAATTTATTCGTCAATTGATATGGAGAGAGTTTGCGAATTACACTATGTTTCATTTTCCTCATTCAATTAATCAGGATTTGTATCCTAATTTGAAACATATCAAATGGGATAATGATGCAGAAATGATAGAAAGATGGCAAAGAGGCTTAACTGGCTATCCAATAGTCGATGCTGGCATGCGAGAGCTTTGGGCAACAGGTTGGATGCACAATAGAGTAAGAATGATTGTTGGATCTTTTTTGATTAAAGATCTCTTGTGTCATTGGACAATTGGTGCAAAATGGTTTTGGGATACCCTTGTTGATGCCGATCTTGCCAATAATACAATGGGCTGGCAATGGGTGGCAGGGTCAGGCGTTGACGCAAGTCCATTTTTTAGGATTTTTAATCCTTATTTGCAAACAGAAAAGTTTGATCCCCAGATGTTATATATCAAGAAATGGGTTCCAGAATATATGACAGGTGATTATCCCTTGCCAATAGTTGATCATGATTTTGCTCGTAAAAGAGCGCTTGCTATTTTAAAGCAGTAAATTCTTTTTTGGCTTCAATGGCTTTTATTTCTGTAAGAGCTTCTTCGATATCAATTTTGATTTTGCTTTGTTTATCAGTTTCTGAAGTGTTTGATAGCTTTTTGTTAAGTCGCTTTACTCGATCTTTGAGCCTGACTTTATCGCATTTGTCTGTGTAGCAGCCATAATAAGCTTTTGCATGATTTAAACTTGCAATTAGTAAAACTGAAATAATTAACTTGCGCATGTCCCGCCCTCTTATATCCAGAACCTAGCATGCTTGTATTAAGGTCTGGTTATAAAAGTCCGACTGCTATGCCTACCCCTAAGTTTATATCAGGAGCGCTTTCCGAAAGACCAAGAGCGATGCTAGCCCAGGTAGAGACATTGTCGTTGACATTATAAGTTGCTCCAGCATCAACAGAAACAGGATTGCCAGTGATACTATCTATGCTCCATGAACCGTAGACATCTGTGAATATTCCCCATTTGTCATTGATGGCATGTCCCAACGCAATTGAATATTGCATATCTATATTTGTTTTATTAGATGCAGGATAAACAGATGGACCAATATTAGTAAGTAGTGTCGTGTGGTCGCTGAGATTATGGTGTGTCATAAAGAGTTCATTGTGATAAAAACCACCCCAACTTGTATTTGAGTCACCAAAAGGAATATAGAAATCACCTCTAATACTAGTCTGTGGAATAATTCCTTTTTGTTCAGCTACTAAAGCTAGTTTTGCGCCAATGCCTAAATCTGCCATTCCCATGCCGCCATCATAAACATTGAGACCGGAGCTGATTAAGCGAGCTTCTATTCTATCGTGCAAGCCATATCTTAACTCGGTCATGCCCCAATTGATCCAGTAACTTCCATCTCCTCCGAATTGATCCAGTAACTTCCATCTCCTCCGAATTGATCTTGGTAATTCAAGATTTGTGATTGTAATAATAGTTGCTTTTTGCCGACTACGGCAGGGGTAATTGTGTTGCCACCAGGTTCATAGGGAATTAGTTCTGCATGAGCTTTTTTGCTTAATAATAAACAGAGAACTAGGATAGTAATTCTCAAGCCAAATCTCATTTCTCTCCCTACTTACACGTATCCCAGTTGCTTTATCGGTCATTTGGAGGAGAACTTGAATGAAAAATCTCTAATTCGTCTATCATTTTTTTGGTTGAGAAATCGATGTCACTGATAGAGGGAAAAATTGATTATGGGAAAAATCAAATTGTTCATTGCAAAATTATTGGGAATTAATCCTGAGATGCAAGTCAAGTCACTGGATAACAATGATCATAATGAATTGATTGCAGCAAAGGATGCTGAAATCAATAGTCTGAAAAACGATTTGTTTCAATACAAGCAAATCATAGAAGTGATTCCAGTGAATGTCATGTTTGCTAATCTTGATGGTCAAATTACTTATGTCAATGAGAGATCCACACAGACTTTAAAAGCGGTAGAAAAACTTCTTCCGGTGTCAATTAATAAAGTTAAAGGGTCTAACTATGATATTTTTCATAGTTAGACCCAAAGAGTCAGGCAAATACTTGCTAATGAAAATAACCTGCCCCATTCGGCTACTATTGATCTGCATGGTGAAAAACTAGAGTTGAATATCAACAAATACACTGATGCTAGTGCTAAATATGCTGGCGCAGTTTTGACCTGGTCTATAGTGACAGATAAGCATAAATTATTACAAGCGAATCAGGAAAACAAAGAAAGACTAGAATCAACAGTTTTAACTATTGCTTCAGAAACTAATCAATCAGCAAGTTTCCTAAAAAATAATGTTACTGCTATTGCAGCAGCTACAGAAGAACTAGTAGCAAGTATTGGTGAGATTAGTTCTAGAACTAGACATGCTTCGGAGCAAACTACCATAACAGCGCAGGGATCTAAAACAGCACAAGATACTATTCAATCATTGCAAAAACAAAGTGAAGACATTGGAAAAATTATTCAAACTGTAACATCTATCGCCAATCAAACCAATTTACTTGCCCTAAATGCGACTATTGAAGCTGCTAGAGCTGGTGATGCAGGTAAGGGATTCGCTGTGGTGGCAAATGAAGTCAAAGAATTGGCTAATCAAACAGCTGCAGCAACTAAAGAAATTCAAAGTAAAATTAAAGCAATTCAAAACCAAACACACAAGGCGCTTGAGGTTATTGATAAAAGCTCAAGCTCTATCACTGAGCTTAACGGTGTAATGCTAACAATCGCAAGCTCTGTTGAGGAGCAAAATGCTATTGTTGAAGAAATTGGATCAAATATGAGACATGCTCAAAATGGTGTAAGTGAAGTTGCAGATAGTGTTTCAAATATAGTCACTTCAGTGCAAGAAAATATCAACATGTTAGCTTAATTGCGTTTGCTTTGTTAAGACAAGCTAGAATTTCTACTAGTGTTAGACCTAGAATTGCGTCATGGTCTCCTATGATTTCCTCAAACAATAATTTACCGTAACCCTCAAAATGAAAGCCCCCAGCGGCATTAAGAGGATTGTCCAAAGCAATGTAAGCTTTTATTTCTTCGATATTTAGAGAACGCATTTTTAATTCTGGACTTTTGCAAAGTTCAAAAATAGATTTTTGATTGAAATAAATTACATTTGCACAATGCTGAAGATGAACTTTGCCAGATAGTTTTTGTAAATGTTGGATATTGCTTTCTATATCTAATGGTTTTCCTAATATCTCATTATTTATTTGACAGACTTGATCTGCTGCGATCACATAGGTATCGGGATATTTTTGAGAAACAATTTGCGCTTTTGCATGCGCTAATTGAATCGCTAATTGTGAAGGAGCAAGACTTTGGGCTTTAAATGTGTCCTCATCAAGATCAGATGGAATTATCTCAATTGTAAGACCAAGATTTTTGAGCATCTGAGCTCTTGTTCTTGAGCCAGAAGCCAAAATAATTTTTTTTTCTTGTTTGATTTGCGCCATATGGGAATAATATATTATAGGTTTGATTTAGATATATTGTCCTAATGCCCCCAAATAATTCAAATATAAAATATAAAATTCTATTGGTAGAAGATAACTTTGCCGATTCTAGAATTATTGAAGAGTATTTAAAGCAAAATCCGGAAATTGATTTCAATATAGAGATTGCTACCAAATTCACAGATGCGATGTCAAAATTATCTTCTAATTCTTATGACCTTTTGGTTTTAGATTTATCTTTGCCTGATGCTTTTGGCTTGGATGCTTTTTATAAGATTAGTCAAGCTCATCCACGTCTGGCTATTATTATAGTTTCTGCAAACAGGGATGAAGCTCTTTCCAACAAAGCTATTCAAGAAGGGGCTCATGATTTTTTGATTAAAGGACATTTTGATGCCAAGTATTTATTCAAGTCGTTTAAGTATGCAATTAAACGTCATAGAGCAAATAAATTCAACCCGCCAAAACCCTTAGTAACACCGATGTTGAGTACTGGCACCAAATCAGTAGAAATAGCAGCAAGTCCAAGTCCTAAAAATTTAATTGAAAGTTATGAAGCGATTTTGACAGAGGTTATAAAAAATCATTTTAATAAAAGCCCTGTGATTCTTCGTCACTTCAAAGAGCTTTGCACTCAAATGCTAGATGCCAATTATTTACCAGAAAAAATATTAGACCTATCCAAGCAACAAAAACTCATTAAATCTGATCATCAAATTTTAATGGATTTGAATATGGATTTGATCTCGACTATGATTGCTTTATTTTATGAAAGAAAACATTCATATGTATTGAAAGGGTTTTGACATGGTAAATAGAATTTTATTATTAGAGGATAATTTAGTAGAAGCAAGAATATTGCAAGAGTATATTAAAGATATAAGAAATTTAACTGTTAGTTTGGAGCATAGTCAGTCTATTGCTGATTTTAAATCTAAAGTAGAAAAAAATGATTTTGATTTATTTATTGTAGATCTCAATTTGAATGAGAGTTTTGGGGTGAAAACATATCTTGCTATTAAAGATTTTATCAATAATAAGCCAGTGATTATATTGTCCAATCTTGATGAATCTTTGGTTGCTGATTCATTAATGCACCATGGCGCTTATGTTTTTGTTTCAAAAAATGAACTTGATATTTCTAACTTCGAACAGATTATTAAAAATGCTTTGGCTAGATATGGTAAGGTCGTGCAGAAAAATCCACCTTTTGTGCAAGCACCAATTCAAATGCTAAAGAACGAAGTAGCCACGAACTTCTCCAATAGTGATTTAGAAGAATCATTAAGTCGAAATATTAATGTTTATCGCCAGACTATGGCCAAATTTCACGATATGCCCTTGAATATTCTTGATCCCGAAGTCTTTAGAGATTTTGTCCAGCTTTATTCGAAAGCTTTTGATCAATTAATGTCATTGACAGCTATTGATGTGAACAAAATCAAACATGTTTTGAGCGTTAATTTTGATGCTCAAATTGATGCAATATTGATGCTTAAATTATCACCCAATGATTTTTATCTCATTCATCAAGATTGCATCAGAACAAAAATCCTCAAAGAAGAAGATGAACTTAAAGCAAAAACAATTCTTTTTTATTTCCTGAATTATTTATTCAATGCGTATCAAATGGCATAACTAAAAAATTAATTCAAAACTTTTTGAATAATATCATTCACTTGATCTTTGTTGTAGGGCTTTACGATATAAGCTTTAGCACCAGCTTTAATACATTCAGCGACTACTTGTTCTGAACCTAGAGCAGAGCACATAACTATTCTTGCACCTGGATCAATTTTAACAATTTGTTTCAAAGCATCTTTGCCACTTACTTCTGGCATGGTGATATCAAGAGTAACTAAATCTGGTTTTAATTTTAGATATAAGCCAATTGCTTCTTTACCATTTTCTGCTTCACCCGCTATCGTATGACCAAGTTCAGTTAGAACTCCAATCATTCTTTTTCTCATAAAACTCGCATCATCTACTACTAAAACACTTGCCATAACTTTTATCTCCAACCCTATTTATAAACCTAATGACTCCAATACTTTTGGTATTAAGACTTCTGCATCTGAAAAGAAATAAACATCAAAATCAATTCTCTCGTCCCCAACTGTAATAATAGAACTATAGCAAAGTACTTTTTTTGGAAAATTATTAAAATCAATTTCTTCAACTTTTTTGGCAGTGCCATCAGGTACAACGCTAAGACCAGTCATGCCACCCATTCCGTCAGCAAAACCTACTAGAAAATTATCTACTAATTCGAGTAATGATTCATATTTATTACCACCGTTAGTACTTGCATTTAATTTTGGGAATTTTGAAATAGTACGGTCAACAATTTCATCAGATATCTTGGCCAAAAAATATCCATTAATATCACCACTAACACCAAGTCCAACGAAATCTTTGCAGGTATCTGTTGGGTCTATCTCAAACATTAACTCTTGTGAGTCTCTGATTTCAGCTTGAACGACGCTAATATCGACTACTTCATCAGAGAAAGCTGAAATTTTATTTGAGCCTCCTGCTATACACAAGTTGCCTATTTCTGATATTGCGCTAGAGGTCTCTTCATTTAATTGCATATATTTTTATCCGCACCTATAGATGATCTTCCCTATATGTTCTTTTTTCAAACCTAAATTTTTTTAATGTTAACCCCTAATGAAAATACGCCAAAAGTATTAGTGACTATGGTTCTTGCTTTTGCCTAATAGGGTATGCAGAATATATGGACGATATGCAGGAAATGATAGCGGAATTTATCGTTGATTGTTCCGAAAACTTAGAGCAATTCGAGTCAAATCTTTTAGATTTGGAGAGAGACCCAAACGCTCCTGGAATTTTAGATTCAATGTTTCGTATGATACACAGCATAAAAGGTGCTAGTGGTTTTTTGGCCTTTGCCAATTTAGAATCTTTGACACATAAAACAGAAAGTGTTTTGGATTTGCTGCGTCAGGCAAAAGGACAAGTTGACAGACCCTTGATATCAACTTTTTTAGATGTTTGTGATGCCATGAGAAAAATGTTTAACGTTATCCAATCTGAAGGAAATGATGGACAAGAATCATATCTAGATTTAATTACTAAGCTTTTAAAGTTCGAACAAGAATTTAAAGTTGGAGCAAAATCTACAAGTGCAGAATCCAGTCCAGCAGTTCAAGAAAGTAGATCAGATGTTGCAGATGAAAGATTAGAGCTTGATCCTGTGCAAATAGAATCACTTAAGGCGCTTGGTCTGTATGATCCTTCAGAAGTTAAAACTAAAGGTGAAGATGAACTAGAAGTCAGTGGAAAAATAGAACTGGATCCTGTTCAAATTGAAGCTTTAAAATCACTTGGTATGTATGATGAAAATGAAGTAACTGTCAAAGCTTCAGCTACCATCAATCAACAGCAATTATTAGCAGAAACTCCAAAAGTTAATTTAGATAAAGATACGATTGAGAAGGCAGAGAGCAAAAGCACTAAAAAAGACGATTCCAAAAAATCAACAGTTGTAAAAGAAACAATTAGAGTTGATGTTGATACTTTAGATAGATTGGTTAATCTTGCTGGAGAATTGGTTTTGGTTAGAAATCAATTGCTAGAACTTGCGAAAACAAATAATTCTCCTGTATTCGATTTGAGTTTTGCGGCCCTGGATATGGTAACAGGGGAATTGCAAAGAACACTTATGACAACTAGAATGCAACCTATTTCTGTTGTCTGGTCTAAAATGCCTAGAATAGTAAGAGACCTTTCTGCTCAATTAGGCAGAGATATTGATATTTCTATGCATGGAGAAACTACTGAACTTGATAAAACCATAATTGAAGCTATAAGTGATCCTATGACTCACATAATAAGGAATTGTTGCGATCATGGTATTGAGCAGCCTGAAGATAGAGAAGCGTGCGGGAAGTCACGTAAAGGTCATATCAAGCTGATTGCAGAGCATCGTGGGAATTGGATAAATGTTGATATTATCGATGATGGTAAAGGAATTAGTAGAAGTGTTTTGAAGAAAAAAGCAGTTGAAAAAGGACTTTATACTCAAGATGAAATTAATTCTATGGATGATCAGCAAATTCTAAATATTATTTTTCATCCAGGCTTTTCGACCAAAGATCAAGCTTCTAATATCTCTGGAAGAGGTGTTGGTATGGATGTGATTAGATCTAATATTACTAAAATCAATGGAACAGTAGAATTATCAAGTGTCGAGGGACAAGGGACTCACCTTAAGCTTAAATTACCTTTGACATTAGCGATTATTCCGGCTGTTATTGTTTCAATAGAAGGCAATAGATATGCGATCCCTCAAAGTTCAGTTCAAGAGGTAGCTTCAGCTAGCAGAGAAGAAATTGAAAATTTCAATGTAATTGGTGGACAAAGATTTACTAGATTGCGAGGTCAAATTTTGCCATTAGTAATTGCTCACGAATTCTTAGGCTTAGTTCGTAATCAATCTCATGATCTTGAAGATCAAGCTGAGCATACGTTGAATTATGTAGTTATTAATGCAGATGGATATCGTTATGGTCTTGTTATTGATAAGGTTTTAGATATTATTGAAATAGTCGTTAAACCTTTGGATTCTGATCATGATTTCCCTTATTATGCTGGTGCAACTATTATGGGCGATGGTAAAGTTGCTTTAATTCTTGATGCAACAAAAGTTGCGTACAAGGCTAAAATTGATCAAGTTAAGTCAGAGACTGAAACTGAAGAAATTCATAAGTCCACCAAATCTAATGGAGCTGGAGATTTAACTCTCTTGTTTAGATTGAGAGACGGTAAGCGTTATTTGATACCTCTAAGTAAAACTAGCAGAATTGAAGAGATTGCAAAATCGAATATTGAAAAACGTCAAATTGGTACTTTTGCCAAATTCAACAATTCAATTATTAGAATTATTGATTTAGTTCAATTGCTAAATCTCCAAGCTGATAGTAATTTTGATTATATCGCTAGTCAAGATACAATCAAGTCTTTGTATTTTGAATTCCATGGACATGGCATAGCGATTGATGTTGGTGATGAGCATACTTTATTGCAAGATGATTTTCAGATCGAAGAAGATAGAACTTCTGAATTTGTTATAGGTACTGCATTGATCAATGATGTGGTTTATGAAGTCTTGAATATCGAAGATTATTTAGGCAAAGTTGTTGGTGATTCTCAAGGAGTTGTTAATAATTATGCTAAGTCACAGCAAGTAAATAAGATAGATAAAAATAAAGACCTAAATAAACTACATTCTTCTGATACTAATAGTATTATTAGTTTTAAAATTAATGATTTACTTTTTGGTATTGACTTAAGTTCAGTTAGTGAGATAGTCTCAACTGATGAAGTCACAGCTACGCCCGGCAGTAGAAAGAGTGTGAGAGGCTTGTTGAATTTGCGTGGTGATATCATGATGGCACGTAATTTAAGAGAAGTACTTCAATTGCCTGAGATTAACGGACAAGAAGACAGAAGAAGTCTGATTATTCAAAATAATGACAAGAAAATTTGCCTTCAGATAGGTCAAGTTGATGAGATAAAAAACTTAGAGCAATCACTATTTAATATTGCTCCGAATAATATCCCAGAAAATATCCTTGTTTATTTGAAAGGAGTTTATAATCTCAATAATGAAATGCTTCTGGTAATAGATGAAAAAAAACTATTTACAGAGAGTAGTGTGGAGACTAAATAATTAATGGCACAACAAATCAAATTACTTATAGTTGACGATTCATCTTTAGTTAGAAAGATTTTAAAATCTATTTTTGCTAATGATTTACAAGTCGTAATTACTGATGAAGCGGAAGATGGCCTAAAGGCCATGGAGAAGCTAAAAGCTAAGCAGTTCGATATTGTGCTTCTTGACTATGAAATGCCTAATATGAATGGCTTGCAAGTGCTTAAGCAATTAAAGACTGATCCAGCTATTCCTGTAAAACCACCAGTATTGGTTTTTAGTTCTTTGACTCAAAAAGGCAGTAAAGAAACTGTTGAATGTTTGTTAGCTGGAGCAAAAGATTATGTGCCTAAACCTTCAAGATCGTTAGGAGGAGATGGTACACTAGATCAAATTAAAAATTTACTTAGAGAAAAAATTATACAAATAGTAGATTCGGCTAAAGCCACTGCTTCTGCAGCACCAATAAGCCCACAAAAACTTTCTAGTGATAAAACTAAACTTAAGGATCCTGGACTCCTTGTTATTGGAAGTTCCACAGGTGGACCAGCTGCATTAGAAGAAGTATTAAGAAGTTTTCCTGCCAATTTTCCTTTTCCAATTCTTATAACTCAGCATATGCCTGAGAATTTCACCACAATACTCGCTCAAACTCTTTCTTCAAGATGCAAGATTGCAGTAAAAGAAGTACAGGGACCAACTACTATTGAAAAAGGTGTGGCTTATTTGGCTCCAGGTGGTAAACACATGGTTATGCGCGATGTAAATTTGATTGATGTAGAAATTAGTGAAGCCGTAAATTTTTGTATTCCTTCGGTTGATGTGACATTTAAATCAGTTGCAAAAATTTATAAGAAAGGTGTTATCTCTGTAATGCTTACTGGTATGGGTAAAGATGGTAAAGATGGAGTAGCCGCTTTGAAGCAAAGCTTAGATTGTTTTTCGATCGCTCAAGATCAGGCAAGTTCGGTGGTTTGGTCTATGCCAAAAGCCGTTTTTGAAGCAGGTTTAAGTGATAGGTTGTTGTCGTTAAATAAAATAGCAGGGTGTGTATTAGATGTCGGATGCGTTGTTGCAAGATAGTGGGATTAATCTGACTGAAGATCAGGTTACGATGATGTTTACTTACATCAGGTCAAAAACTGGTATGGTATTTGCTCCAAGATTAAAAACTTGGGTATTAAAGCAGTTCGAAATGATTTACAAGGCTACTAAATCTATTTCTCCTGGACAATTTTTGCTGGATTTAATTGGTGAAAGAAAACCAATGGAAGCACAGGCGTTTTTTGAAAGCCTTACAGTTCATGAAACTATGTTTTATAGAGACAAAAAATATTTTTCTTTTGTCAAAGATACTATGCTTCCTGATTTGATAAACAAAAATAGACTTAAAAAATCCTTATCTATTTGGATTGCTGCGGGTTCTTCAGGTCAAGAAATTTATAGTATTTTGTTTACGATTTTGAATAACTTCCCTGAATTATTGAGCTGGAATTTAAATTTTTATTCTACGGATATTTCTAGTCAGATCATAAAAAAAGCTAAAGACGGAATGTATGAAGCTCATGAAATCCAACGAGGTTTGGAACCAGCAGATCTAACTAAGTTTTTCATCAAGCTCAATGACAGAAACTGGCAAATAAAACCAGAGTTTCGCTCAAAGGTTACATTTCAGACTTCAAATTTAGTTGAGAGCTTTGCAATGCTACCAACATTTGATTTTATTAGTTGTAGAAATGTTTTGATTTATTTTGATGATACAACCAAGATGGATATAGTTAAAAGACTAGGCGATAATCTTAATAAAGGTGGCTATTTGATACTCGGACAAGTAGATTACATTAATTGTAAAATCCCACCTCAAGGTGTTTCTTATAAAATTGCGGATGGTTTTCCTTACTATATTAAAGATCAAGCGTAAATGTCATTTTGCTGCCTTTTCCTAAGGAAGATTCTAGCCAAATTTGACCTTGATGTCTTTGTATAATTTTTTTACAAAGTGACAGTCCTATCCCAGAGCCAGGATATTCTTCTTTACTGTGTAGTCTTTGAAAAACCATAAAAACTCTTTCGAAATTTTCTTCAGCGATGCCTATGCCATTGTCAATAACGGTAAATTGATGTTGATTGTTTGAATTTAATTCATAGTGGATTTTGACCAAAGGCTTTTCTTGACAGAATTTTATGGCATTAGAAAGTAGATTTTGGAAGACTTGTTCTATGGAAGTTTTGTGTCCTAGAATTGTTTTTGGTAAATCGGTCGCAATTATGATTTGAGCATTTTTTTCGTTTATCAAAGTATCAAGATTTTTTAGAGAATTATTGATTAGCGATTCTGTCTCTAGCTCTTCAAATACCATTTCTTTACTACAAGCTCTAGAATATTGTAAAAGATCATTAATTAGATTTTGCATTCTATCGCAGCCATCCACGATATAGCCCATGAATTCTTTACCACTATCATCGAGTTGGCTAGAGTATCTTCTTGATAAAATCTCGCAAAAGCTTTTAACTGTTCTAAGTGGCTCATTAAGGTCATGTGAGACCACATAAGCAAATTGCTCAAGATCTCTATTTGATTCCTTTAGAATTTCGATGTTTTTCTGTAATTCTTTGATATCTAATTCAGGTTGCACAAGATCTTTATTCCCATATCCACCAAATAGCCTATCTAGAAATTTATTAATACTGTGAATAATATAATTGATGAGTTTAAGTCCTGATCAAAAATCTGCTTTTAAGCCAATAGCTGAATTGTTAGCAAAAGAATTAACCCAAAAAGTAGCGTCTTTAATTAATCGAAACGCAACAATAACTTTTAACTCAGCAATAGAATCTTGTGTTAATTCAGGCAAATTTCAAATCAAAAGAGATAGTTTCCTGGTCACTGCCCCCAGTACTGAGCCCAATCTTGGACCTATTTGTTTAATTGCAACTAATCAACAAGTTTTTGTTTTGGCTGATTTGATTATGGGTGGTGATGGCTCTGCGGCTGATGATGTCAAGCCAGATGAAACCAACCAAATGGTTTTTGCTGAAAGTATTAATCAAGTTTTTAAGTCTACAGTTCAAAGACTAGAAAAACTTAAGCCAGACTATAAAATAGAAATTGGTGAACATGAGTATAGGCAATTGCAGTCGATCAAAGATTCATCATTGACTGTACCTAAAGACCTTGAGAACTCTGTTGCGTTAGAGTTTAAAATTAAAATTTCAGCAAAATTAGATAGTATTTTTATCGTAGAAGTTGATCAAAGTTTTATAGAATCAGCGATTGAAAATTTTTCAGAAATAGCAAGTAAAATTAATCTTACAGAATTTGAAGCACTGATAAAACTAGAGTATTTTGGTGAAAACCAAGAGGAACATCAAGAAGCAGTTAAAGAAATACAAGACATAGAAAGCAATGATACTTCCGGAGAAAATGCCTACAAAGTCGACCATAAGCGTAATTTAGGGTTCTTGAAAGATATTAATTTGGACTTGATTGTAGAGTTAGGCCGTTCAGAAATGACCTTTAAAAATGTAATGAGGCTAGCAAAGGGTTCTGCAATTGAGTTGGATAGACAATGTAATGAGCCTGTTGATCTTTATGTCCACAATCAATTGGTCGCCAGAGGTGAAGTTATTGCTATTGATGATTGCTTTGGTTTGAAAATCACTCAGGTTATAGGTAACCTTGATTTGTTTCAATCAATAACTGCAATGAGATAATTTCTAGCCTCAATGCTTAAAGGATGAACCAATTGGTTCTTGCTTATAGTGTGATTTAATTTTGAGTTCATGGCTTTCAGTAGAGCTTTATCAAGAGCTTGTTTGTCATAAATCAGTTCTCTAATAGGGCTTAGATAACTTGGTTGAGTCAGATCTAAGTCTCTACTGGGTTCTATCATATCAGCAAGAAAAAGTATCTTGGCGCTAAGGAACATATTGGGTGCTCCTAGAGTATGTTGTTCTATTGCTTTTAGAATAAATGGATCTAGAATCTCAAAATGATCTTCAGCGTATTTGGCTCCAACTCTTGCATGTAGTAAATTAGGAAAATGTTCGTCAGCAAGATCTGTTTCAAGTCCATAAAAATTTGCAAGTTGAATCATGTCAGCGTTAGGGACTTCTTTGCAGCAATCATGTAATAAAGCTGCTAATTTGATTTTATTTAAATAGTCTTGATTTAATTCTGGATATTGGTTTTTAATAGCGAGGGCAATTTTTTCTGCGGTCTCAATTACAGAAAGAGTATGCTGGAAGCGATGTCCAGAAAGTCTAAGTGATAGCTCTTCTTTGATTGATTCAAATGAAGTCATTTTATAAACTACTTATTCCCGTATAAATATAGTAAGCCCCAATGCACATAAGCATTGCAGCACTAATGCGCATCATCGTTTGGCTATTTTTCTTGAACCAATCAAGCTGTTTAATTAGTCCCGTCGATAAGCTAGCTGTAAATATTATTGCTGTATAACCTATTGAATAAGAGAACATAAGAAATAGACTGCTGAGTATGGAATTTAAACTTGATGCAATCGTAATCACTGAAACAAGCACGGGGCTCGAACAGGGTGAGCTCACAAGTGCAAATGCCATACCGATTAAAAATGGATTTGAGTCAGGGATTTTGGTGATGAATTTTGGAAGTGGTAATTTGATGATATCCAACAAAGCTACAGCCATGATAAAAACAATTGAGCCGACAATGATATTGATTATAGGTTTATACGCTGAAAAGACGGCAAAGGACAAAGAAATAGAAACTCCTAAAACACTCATTACTAATGCAACGCCAAGTACGAATTGACTTGCTTTTATAAATGCTTCTTTGCGGTTTTGAATGTTTAAGGTTCCAATGTAAGCAAGATTAATTGGTAACAATGAAAGTACGCACGGTAAAAGACTGGACATTAAGCCGCCCAGAAAACCCATAGAGACTAGAATCCAAAAAGAGTTTTGTGATTCTAGTTTGGTGGCGAAACTTTCAAGAAATGCTTCTGATAACATTTCCTAATTATATAACCGAATGCTTACTTCAGTACTAAATCAACTTTTGCTGTTAGTGCTGGCACAATTTCAAACAAGTCAGCGACAATGCCATAATCAGCTTTTTTAAATATCGGTGCTTCTGGATCTTTATTGATAGCAACGATAACTTTACTTGAACCCATTCCAGCAAAATGTTGTATCGCACCAGAAATTCCACAAGCAATATATAGATTAGGGCTAACTACTTTTCCAGTTTGTCCAACTTGCATACTATGCGGTGCGTAACCGCTGTCTACCGCAGCTCTTGATGCTCCAACAGCAGCACCAATTTTACCAGCAAAATCTCTAAGTATTTTAAAGTTTTCACTATTTGCCATTGCTCTACCACCAGAAACAATAATGGCAGCCTCGGTTAGAGGGATTTCTTTACTGTCTGCTTTCTTGACTGAATCTATTGTGATTTTTGAATTTACCGCTGCGTCTAAGTTTATTATTTCAGTATTTGCAGGGCTACTTGCGTTTGCTCTCAGACTATTAGGTCTAAAAGTGATAAAAGATTTTTTTGATGAATCTAATTTGATTTGAGAAATTAGCTTGTTCGAATACATTGAACGAGTTAATGTCATATTAGATCCATCAGCGCCAATGCAATCTGTAGCTATGTTTGAGCCTGTCTTCGCTGCTACTATGCCAAATAACGCTTCTGCATCAACTGAATTACTAGCAAGGATTAAGTCAATTGAGTCTTTATTTATTAGATCAATTAACGAAGCGCTGACTTGATCGCTTTTGAAAACTTCAAACTCTGCTTTATCAACTTGATATAGTTTGCTTGGACCTAATTTAGTGATTGAATTATTTGAGTTACTTAAATTTGAACCATAAATTACAGCAATAACATTTGCTGCTGTGAAATTTTCGAGTGCGAATTTTAAAACCTGCTCTGATGAGCTTGAAAGCTCAGAGTCTTTTGATTCTAGGTAGCATAGTACTTTTGGCATATAGGGTATTTTACCCAGGGATTTTATTGTTTTAACAGTGCGCTAAATCATGTACAATATATAAATAGATGGTAATGACAGATAATAACGACTACTACGAAATTTTAGGTGTAAGCAGAGGTGCAGACGATAAAGAAATTAAATCTGCTTATAAACAAGCCGCGCGCAAATATCATCCAGACAACAAGGAAACAGGTAGCGAAGAAAAATTCAAAACTTTGGGTGAAGCTTACGAGACTTTAAAAGATCCACAAAAAAGAACTATCTACGATAAATACGGTAAAGAGGCATTGAAAGGAGCAGGTGGCTCAGCAGGATTTGGTGATTTTAGCGGAGCTGCAGGATTCGAAGATCTAGGTGATATTTTTTCAAGTTTTTTTGGTGGAGGTTTTTCTTCTTCAAGACAAAGAGGTCCAAGACAAACAAGAGGACAAGATCATTCTGTTGAAATCAATCTAAAATTTCTTGACCCACTAAATGAAACCAAAAAGAAAATTCGCATAAATCCTCTTGGTGTTTGCAAAACTTGCAACGGTCTAGGAGCTGCTTCACAAGCGGATATCAGCACTTGTGGAACATGTAATGGGCAAGGACAAGTAACTATGGTTCAAAACACTATACTTGGTCAAATACGTCAGAGTGCAACTTGTCCAGATTGTAATGGTCGCGGTAAAGCAATTAAAAATCCTTGTAGCCCTTGTAAAGGCAAAGGTTACAAAAGAGAAGAAAAAGAAATTGAAGTCACTATACCTGCCGGGATTGCTGATGGAAACACAATGAGAGTAGCTGGAGTGGGCGATGTAGGTTCTAATGGAGGACCTCCAGGTGATATTTATTTGCACATCAGCACGGAAGAAAATCAAAAATTCAGACGTGAGGGCCAGCACGTTTATAGTGAAGTTGAGATTAGTTTTGCTGATGCAGCTTTAGGTATAAATATCAAAGTTCCAACTATTACAGGTGATAAGGACTTGAAAATTAACCCAGGTTTGCAAAGCAATACTGTACAAACTCTCAAAAACGAGGGTTTCCCCGAGTTAAATAGACCTTCTAGAAAAGGTGATCATTACATAAAAATCATAGTTAAAACGCCAACAAGTTTAAGCTCAGAAGAGAAAAAACTCTTACAAGAATTGCAAAAACTACGGCACAGCAAGGATTTAAAAATCTAAATTTCCCATTTTGCGCTTGTAGCTTAATTGGATAGAGCCTTGGTTTCCGGTACCAAAGGTTAAGGGTTCAAGTCCCTTCAAGCGCACCACTATGTATCACAAATTAGCTATAATTAGTATTGTCTTATTTGTGAAAATAAGACAATACTAAAACAGAAATCAACAAAATAAATGCCGGCAACTCAAGGAGCTTCAATAAATCCTTCTGCTGGTTTTGGTACTAATATGCCAAAGCCAAATTTAGCTTTGCCAAATAATTTAAATCAGAAAAAAGTTGAACAAAAAGAAGAGTTGGGTTTTAAGCAAAATCCTGTGCAGAAATTTTTTAGAGAAAGTATCGGTATGGCAGAGATGCTTGCTGCAGCACCATTAATGATTGGTTCTTTTTTGGAGCAAGCCCAAAACATGGCTGATGTCAACAAAGCAATACCTACGGGTGATTTTATGGGTTTTATTTCCAAAACAGTTGGTATATTGGCTTCACCACTAAGATACTTACAAAAAAGATTTGTTCTTAGAGACTATAATGAAGGTGACGTCAAAGCCAATCAGCGAGGCTTTTTGGGCGATGATGTCTTGACGAGGCTCTCGCATCCAGATTTAGTTAGAGAATTTATATCTTCTTTATTCTTGTTTAGGCGTGTCATCTTTAACTTGTTTCCTAAAGTTTTTATAGTGCCTTCTAGAGAGCATGATACTAGTGAATCTAATACTAAAACTGCTAGTTTGGCATCTAAAAATTTCTTTTCCATTCTGTCTCGAGCAACAAGTTTTCCTAGAGTGATTAGTTCTTGTTTAGCTGGTCTTGCTTTAATCCCAGGAAATTTTGCTGCAACAATTTCAGCTTTTGTTGGTGATCAAAAAAATTATTTGGCGAGTAAATCTATTGCTAAATTTTCTAATTTACTAGCTCCCGTTGTCTCTAACTTTTCGTCTTTATATAGCTCAGCCCGCGCATACATTGAGTCCTACCGGGAACCAAAAAGTAAATCAGTGACTTTTGGCCGTTATAACATCAGTGGTGTTCATGTTTTTCAAGGTATTCTGGGTAGCCTTTTGGCGATACCATATCTTCCAGGTTTAGCCAAAAAACTATTTGAGTTAATCAGAAAAGATAGTGGTAAAGAACTCGCCTCTAATTTGTCGGAAGTTGCAGAGCCTATATTGCAGCGTCTTAGCTCAAATAATTTTTTCTCCTTACATTTTTCTGTAGCAGAAATGAAAAATAATATTGAGAATTTTGTTTTTAAATATACTAGTAAAATCAAAGATGTAGTAGAAGAGTTTAGTGGCAATGTTAATGGACTTACTGGATTTTTAAATTTGTTCTCTAATACAAATATTGAGACTAAAGCTCAGCAAGATGATAAGCTGATCCAAATCAATTACAACAGTGATAAGTATTTGTGGGGATTTTTACCAAAAGCTGCAATTTTTGACGAGCTTTATCATCTAATACATCCGATTCAAAGTCTACTAATGCTTTTACCAAATGCAATTGTTCCGATTAATGATCCGTATATTACTGACAATTCTAAGAAATCTTTGAGAATGATAGATAGATTCTTGGGTTTAAATTCAATGATTCTTTCTTTACCAAATTATTTAATGTATGCTTTTTCAACACGTGTTCCTCAGCTGGTTTTGAAGTACTTTGAATTTAGGCAACGTCACGCAGACAATAATTCTCTGAATTATGATGCCTATAAATCATTTAATAGTTTCGTGGCATCGATAAAACGCATACCAATATTGTCTTTTCTGGGTTCTGCTTTAGAGAAACAGGGTATTCGATCAACGACTTTCAATGATACTGCAGAATTGACTTCCAGATATAATTCATTAGATGAAATGGCGATTAAGCAAGAACCGAGTGTTAAAGCATCGGAATTATTGGGTGCAGTTAGAATTGGTTTTAGAACATTGTTGCTCACTAGGTTTGGTCAAAAAGTCTTTAGAGCAGGACGGGATGCAGAAGGTTTAACCCCAGAAGAACAAAGTAGTAAGAAAATTTATGATTCACTGGGCACCTTTAAAGAAGGGCTAGGAAGACTACCTTTTGTTGGTCTGATTGCTGGACCATTGATAGAAACATTTAGAAGCTTGTACAAAGTCAATCCAAAAACTAACTTGAACTTATTGCCGTCTTAAACAGTTGCTCTTGTTTGAAGTTCCACATTAGCAAGACAAGCTGCACCAACCATGCCGGAATCGTTTCCTAGTGTACCTTCTATGATGTTGACATACTCTTTAAGTGCATCTACTACTCTTGCTCTTACTTTTTTGTTTAATTCAGGGTAGTTAATGAATTTCGCCATGCCACCACTCAAAACTACAGCTTCGGGATCAATAGTATTAATAACGCTCGCCATGCCTAGTGCCAAATATTCATGCCAAGTATTCAATACTTGACTGGCTGTTTCATCGCCCTTGTGATATAAATCCATGAGCTTGTAATTATCCATAGTTGGATCTGCGTAAAACAAATGTGCGGTGTTTTGTAGTCCGTTGCCTGAGGCATAAGCTTCCCAGCAA
>JAJTHA010000013.1 GCA_021299565.1 Candidatus Caenarcanales bacterium | reverse complement strand
ATCTTTGATCGAAATTTTCCAAATACTCAAGTAAACAGAACATCTAAAACTAATCAAAAAACTCTGCCTCAAAGACTAATTCCATTGTTTTCCTATCTGGATAAATTGCTCGAAAAGGTAAATAGCACAGGTTCGCAAGTAAAAACTTTTTTAAACAATCTCAAAGAAAAAACCTTAGAAATCTTTGCAAGAAAATTTAGCAAAATCAGTTCAGACACTGAAATGAAAGAACTTTATCAACTAACTCAAGAATTACATTTAAGCAATGAAGAAAGTGAAACATATTCATTATTGAAACGGCTAGAATCTGACAAAAACAAAAAGGTTTTGATTTTCGATATTGACGGGACTATTAGAGATGCGGAATTTGGATCAGAAGGGCACATGACTCCAAATATAGATCCCGCACTTATTGAAGCGTTTAAAAAACTTAAAGCAAAGAAAGATTTTGAAATATATTTCGTTACAACCCGTTCATTAAAAGAAGTACAAAGATCTAATATCCCATACAATTTCATTACTACATTTTGTGAGAACGGTAACAAAAAACTTTTTGGTGATCAAATTCAAGAACAAGAAATTGATGTGCATCCAAGCTTGAGTCAAGAAACCCAAGAAATGGACAATGCTATTCAAAAATATTTGAAGACGAATTATCCAAAAATCGAAACAGATTTTATAACCATTAAAGGCTCTATTTGTTTTGGAATTAAAGGAGCTGATTATACTCAGGGTCTCAAAGACATCTCCAGAGATCTAAATTTAATCTCTTCAAAAAATCCTAATTG
Source organism: Candidatus Caenarcanales bacterium (assembly GCA_021299565.1). Taxonomy (GTDB): domain Bacteria; phylum Cyanobacteriota; class Vampirovibrionia; order LMEP-6097; family LMEP-6097; genus JAJTHA01. Next base: position 2,587 of record JAJTHA010000013.1, on the reverse strand, counting down.
GGAGTGCTGGAATTCAGGAAGATTTATTGGACTACGACACAAAGACTTTGTTTCAGAAAAATATTCTGCATTGACCCATATATTAGAATCCAAAGATCTTCAGGATCAAAAACGAAGAAGTTTTTATATATTTGGAGATACTAATGCGGAAGTCGAAGCATCTTCAGGACTAAAAAATTTACTCGGGAAAGATCATGTTCAATTAGTTATGGTGGGATCGAACAATTCCAAAAATTCAAATTACCAACTCGGCTCACCAAAAGCATTAGGTACATTGATCAAAAATTTGGCTGATGGGAATACATAAAAATAAAGGCTTTAAATGCCCTATTATTCATGCCCTTCACCTTTCCAAGGATCTCCTTTGAGCTTAGGCATAAGTTGAGTCATTATCATTTCAAAAGCCTTGTCAAAATCCCACTTAGTCCCAATTGCCAATAGCGGCTCCATATCCATATTAAATTCTTGATGTTCTCGTTTAAGGATTAAGTTCCGTTCAAATAATGCTCTAGTAATTTTCTCATCAACCCGCTCACAGTATTCTTCCAATAATTGAATAGCTTGGCTTAGATCTATTAATTCACGATTTAACATCATCCAAGAATCAAACAGATCTCTTCCCTTGCGTCTTTGATACAAAGCTTTAAACTTAGTAGCCATCATCTCTTCAAGCTGATAAGTTAATATGTCCGCATCACCACTAAACCATTCAGAGTTAACTGAAAAATTTTTCTTTTGCAAATCTTTTAAATGAAAATGTTCGGTTGTATTAATTTCTATTTTTAGTTTTACTTCCTCATTATCAATAGATGGATAAGTATAATAAATCTTGACACTCCTTTGAGTGACTTTCCATTTGGGCTTACCAAGCCAAGGATCAATAACAGCACGCAATTGATCTAAAGTTGCACCAATAGGTTCTGATTTAATTTGCACTAAATCTATATCTTCACTAAATCGCGCTGGCTGATTGATATATAACTTATTAAGAGCAGTTCCACCTCTAAATGCCAGGTTTTCAGCAATTATTGGCTGCTTGTAAATTTCAACTAAAATCCTACTTAGGATTAGATCTTGTTCAACCATTTGTAATGATCTCCATGGAGCTTCTTTCTGTTTCCATCTGGCTAATATTTTTTCTGGTATCATAAATCACTCTCTATGGTAGTATTCTCAATAATTTTCCATTTGCTATTACGACTACAGCCTTTAACTCCAATTTCTGAAGTTAAACGCAAATATGAGATATCTTGCTCATCTAAATATTTCGCGAGTTTTGCTATTACTCTAGCTTTATGTTTTGCCTTTTTTTCATCATCGGAATCTAATTGTTCCAAAATATAGCCAAGACGTTGAACCCAACCCTTACCACTAGTGTGTTTAGCAAGTTCAATAAGTTTATCTCCACTAATGCTATCAATGAGCTCATAAAGAACAGTCGCTACGTTGCCTAATCCGGCTGATTTGCAAGTGTACAAAATGAGATCCATTGCGGTTAGTTCTGGTGAAGATACCTTCAAGTAACCTTCTCTTTTAGCAATTTCTAATGTTGGTAAACCCTCTAGAGATTTCTTGTAAATGAAATTTATGCCGACAGAACCAAAGCGTAATTTTTTCATTCTTTTACTTACCATAACTTGAAATATCATGGGTCTTTGATGAGCTGCTCCATATTGCTGAGCTGCACTTAGTAAACAACAGTAATAATTTATTTTTAAATGTCGCATTAACATGATGGTTAAATCGGCTGGATGTGGAGCACCCTGAGACAAATCTTCTGGTACTACAATCACATAAAAATTTCGAGATGGGCTAATCAATGCGCCCTTATTCTTTGCACGTTGAATGCGTGCATTGAGATTAACGTTTGAGATTCCAAGATCCTTGAGGGCTTCTTCTTTAGTGAAACAAGCCTTGCCTTCAGACCTTAGTTTTTTCATGTAGTCATCTAGTGTTGTCATGTTAGTATAATAATGTTAAACATTATTATACCATAATGCTAGCTTTTTTAATCTAACTCTTAAAAAACAATATTTTCCAAGAATTCAAAGCGATCTTAGCGAGATATTTCTAGAAATATCTCGCTAAAAAAGCCAAATTATACCGATATTTATTATACGATGAGCTTAAGATGCCTTTTCTCATCAAAGGTTTAATTATTGGATTCTGCATTGCAGCACCAGTTGGACCCATAGGTCTTTTGTGCATACAGAGGACTCTCAATTATGGGGCACTATCCGGTCTTCTTTCAGGATTAGGTGCAGCGAGCGCAGATGCTTTTTATGGTGCTGTCGCTGCCTATGGATTAACATTGATATCTAATTTTTTGATAGGACAGCAATTTTGGTTTAAATGCATTGGTGGATTATTTTTGCTTTATCTTGGCTATCAAACATATAAGTCCAAAGTCGCAGAGAATTGCGCTTCGGCAAAACATAAGGGATTATTGTCAGATTATTTTTCCACAGTGTTTCTTACTGCAACAAATCCAACAACTATATTGTCTTTCGTTGCTGTCTTTGCAGGCTTGGGTCTTGCAAATACAAATGCTGACTACTTTTCAGCAAGTATGATAGTTTTTGGTGTT
>JAJTHA010000160.1 GCA_021299565.1 Candidatus Caenarcanales bacterium | reverse complement strand
CGAAAACATACCTGAAGCTTATGTCCTATTAGGCAGGGTCGTTATTTTCAAAGGCAAGTTTTTGAAAGAATTTAAAAGTGAGCAGGGAATTGCATTTGCCATAGCTCACGAAATTAGCCATGTGGAATTGGGGCAAACAACATCTGTGATTTATCGCCTTCAAAATGTCCTGAACCCACAAGGTTATAGCTGCAAAAGAGATAACTACAAAATAGAAACGGAAGCGGATTTGCATGCTATCAAATTACTCAAAAAGACATATATCAAGCTTAATTACGACGAAATCGTTGAACTTTTCGTAAGAGACCAGAAACTCCTTGAAAAATACAAAATTGAAGATAATGAGATTTATGAAAAACATCCTCGACATGAAATCAGAATGAAATATATCAAAAAAGCTATCAATTCAAATTAATATGCTAAAATCTTCAGCCGTGGCTGAGATTTTCGAATCAAGAGTATCAATAGAACAAGTCGAAGAAGGCAATGAACTTGCCCCCAAATTTGACGAGCATGGTCTTATACCAGTAGTAACTACTGACTATCAAAGTGGTGAACTTTTGATGCATGGCTATATGAACAAAGAAGCCCTTATGAAAACCTTAGAGCTTGGGCAAGCGGTTTATTATTCAAGATCTCGCAAAGCTTTATGGCACAAAGGTGCGACTTCAGGTCTATATCAAGATATAGTCGAAATGCGTATCGATGACGATCAAGATTGCGTCTGGCTTAGAGTAAAAGTCAGTGGCTCAGGAGCTAGCTGTCATGTGGGTTACAGATCTTGCTTTTACAGAACCGTACCAAACGGCGAAAAATTCAATCCTAACGAAAAAATAGTTCTTAGTTATACCGAATCACAAAAAACTTTTGATCCTAAAGAAGTTTATGGTGATGCACCCAACCCAACCCAGCTTTAAATGCAAGAAACAAATATAAAATCTTTTACTATTGGCACAAAACCTGATGTCGCTATTGAGTCTGCATCTCACATAAAGACTGAACTTGACTGGGTAGGCATGACAGAAGTTGAGTTGCCTGTTTTAATTCAAGATCAAAACAAAATCTCTAGAACCCTAGGTGCAAAAGCAAATATATTTGTCAATCTGATTGATCCTAATGCAAAAGGCATACACATGTCGAGATTATACTTGAATGCCTGCAAAACACTCACTAGTCAGTCTCTTAGTTTTGAAGTACTAGACAAACTTTGTCTGGACTTGATCGAATCTCACACTGGGCTTAGTGATGCTGCTTTTATAGATCTTGCTTTTGAATACCTCACTATTAGAGATGCTTTGGTCAGCGACAAACAAGGTTGGAGATTTTATCCGATCAAAGTTATGGCTCAACTCCAAAATCAAAAAAAACTTTTTGGGATAGAATTGACTGTCACCTATTCTTCAACCTGTCCTTGTTCGGCTGCTTTAGCAAGACAACTCAACACCGAAGAGTTTATGAATGATTTTGGACAGAGAGATTTGATTAGCGTTAATGCAGTCAAGAATTGGCTTTTAAGCCCTAGCTCTCAAAAAGCAGTCCCTCACGCTCAAAGAAGTAATGCCATCGTCAAATTGTTTTTTGAAGACTCTAGTCAGGCAATTGAAATTATTGATCTAATAAATCTCTTTGAAAAAGCATTGCCAACGCCAGTTCAAGCTGCTGTCAAAAGAGAAGACGAACAAGAATTCGCTCGACTAAATGGAAATAATATGATGTTTAGTGAAGATGCCTGTCGCAGACTTAAAGATATTGTTAGCAAAAATTTTAGTGATGCAAAATATCAAATTAAAGTAGAGCACTTTGAGAGTCTGCATCCGCATAATGCAACTGCTTATGCCAGCAATATGGAGTCAAAGCCATGGTAAATACTGCTACTCACATTCATGGTCCACATTGCAATCATGCCCACGAACATAAGCATGAACACAAACACGAGCATGATCATAACTGCGCGACCTGTACTCATGATCATGATCACGCACAACATACCAACACTAAGTCTTTAATTAACAAAATCCATGAGCATAATGGTCATAGTTGCGTCGATCCACATTGTGAAGTAAAAGCCCCTCATGGACACAATTTGATCCCTCTTGAAAAATTCATCATGGAATTAAATCTTTCTCAAAGAACTAAACACTTTTTAGTCAATTTGGCTTATTTGACACCAGCTTTATTTAGTTCTGAAATTTTGGAAAAAATTCCAATGCCAAAATTTATCAAATCATGGATTTCAATAACTGCTATGCATGGAATCAACAGAGGCAAAGATAAAACAGGAAGATTAATGCTAATGTATGCCGTTTCAGGATTAAGCAATATTGCTAATTCACTTATGCCTAAATTTTTGAGTTTCATTCCCCGTATGACAGCTACTACAGCTATAGCAGTAGTAGAAAAATTTGCCGGTAATGGTCAAAAAGAACTTAGCGATTTATTCTTTAATTTAATTAAAATTAAAACCTGGAAAGAACTTTTACCTTCTTTGCTTAATATCGAAGCAAAGGTGCAGATCGTATCACCAATAGTTAATAAAATTATCCCCAAAACAGGATTAATCACTAGAGTCCTGGCTCAATCTTTAGCTACTAGTCTTGCTTTTGTTGGAGTAGATGAAGCTATTAGAGCTTACGCGAAGAAAAGTGGCGATGATTCTTTTATAGCTAGTGCTGTCAATGCAATATGTGGTTGTTGTGGATCTAGTGTTTGCACCGCCGCGATAGCAGATAGTGCGGTAAATAATACCTTATAATAAAATAGTGCGTAAATTTTTGATATTAGGAGGAGTGCATGGAGTAGAACCACAATCTGCTTATGTAGCTCATCACCTTGCTAATTACTACAATCTTCAAAAATCCAATGACCCACGTTTTTTGGAGTTATTTGATTTATACACCGGTAGTTTAGAGCCAAAAGCACAACTGGTCGTCATTCCAGATTTTAATCGCTATGGCTTAAAAAATAATACCAGAGGTAACGAAAGAGGAGTTGATCTTAATCGTAATTTACCAGCTTTTAATTGGTCTAGTAATTATCAAGACAAGGTTTATTTTCCTGGAACCGCTCCTGCTAGCGAAAGCCAAACAAAACTACTTGTTGAAATCATCAATAACAATAAATTTGATTTGATCATTTCTTTGCATACAAATCATTTTGTCAAGAATCCAAATCCTCCTCAAGTAAATTTTGACGGCATTGAAGTGTCTTGGGGTTTTGAACAAGCAAAAATTTTGGGTAAATTACTAGAGCTACCAGTCACTACTGACATTGGCTACAGCACACCAGGTTCACTAGGCAGCTACTGTAAACAAATCAATACACCCTGCATCACCATTGAGTTTGACGACAAACTTTCTAAAGAAGGCGTTTGGGCATTGTACGCACCTGAAATTATTCGCTATCTTACTGGAGATCTGGGTTAGGGAATAAGCCACCAGTAGCACCGATATCATTGCGGCTGTTGTCGATATCATTATAAATAGCGCTAGGGTTACCTGCATTAATCGCAGCACTACCATTCCCCAAACTCAAATCAGCAATAAGTTTGATTTTTTTAAATTTAGGATTAGCATTGAAGCTTGTGCCTGCGATAAATTCCGCTCCGTTAACAGCGCTTATTAATTTGCTTACAGCACCTTCGTTATTAAAATCACCTAATTTATTTTTGAAAAACAAATTATAATCCAAAGTCATTGGCTCAGTAGATCCTCTATCCTCAATTTGAACTCCATAACCTCTCTTGTTATTTCTTAGTTCTGACTTGATGAAACCATTATAGGCAATGATATTGTTGGTTAATCTTGGTGTAGAATCGCCTGTAATATATACTCCTGCTCTATCATTATTGACAATTGTGTTATTTACAAAAGTCGGAGATGAATTTTCGATATGCACTGCATTTGCTAGATTGTCTGAAAAAACTGATCTAGTGATATTTCTAGCTATGACATTGTTGAAAAAACTTGCTGAATTGCCATTTCTATCCTCACCAAAAACATAAACACCACTACCGGCTCCAATAGATTTATTAGAAGTAATCCAGCAGCGAGTTATACGAGGGCTTGAATTTTCAATTAAAATTCCTCCACCTCTAACACCGCCGGTAACAGTTACCTGATCTAATAAAGTTGTAGATTTTTCTCCTGAGTTGAAAATCACTGTAGCTTGATTACCATCGCCTTTGATAATGGATTTTTTGCCTGTGCCTTTAACAGTAACTGCCTTGCCACTAAAATTGATATTGCCAGTATAAAGACCATCGCTTAGCTGCAGTATATCCCCTGTCGTGCCGTTATTAATAGCTGCTTGCAATCCTGTACCGGGTGCAACATTTATAATTGCCGCATTAGCTTGAATTGCTAAGGATAATAAAGTCAAAAGAGAAAAAACTTTTTTGTACATAATATATAATTTTAACTCTAAATGCTTTTATCCTCAATCATTAACAAGAACATAAAAAAAGCGATCATATTGGGTTCAGGAGTAACTGTTAGAGAAAAGCAAAGACCAACTGAGTCTATAGCCTATAAAGAAATTCCACACTGGCCTTTGGGCAAGGTAAAAGGTCACAAAGGGGTTTTAGATATATATGAGGATATCGTAGTGCTTCGAGGTAGATCGCATATCTATGAAGGCTTTAACTGGCAAGAAGCTTCTTATCCGACCCAATTTTTAATTGATCATGGAATTCAAGAATTAATTATCACCAATGCTGCTGGTGGGATTAACCCAGATTTTGAAATTGGTGATCTTATGCAAATCACTGGCTATCTTGATTTCATCAAACCTAATAAAGCCAGAGGCAATATTGAAAGTCTGTCTCAAACAATTACTCAAGTCCCAACTGCATTAATAGATGGAATAAGACAAGGGGTCTATCTAGGATTACACGGACCAAATTATGAAAGCGACGCTGAAGTAGCTTTGTTTAGAAATCTCGGAGCCAGTGCCGTTGGTATGTCGACTATACCAGAATTGGAGCTTGCAATTAAACACAATTTGACAATAACAGCCGTTAGCATAATAACAAATGTCTACGGCAAAACTGAAGATCTGGGACACGAGGGTGTTGTAGCAGTAGCAAAAGAAGCTAGTGCTAGATTAACCAAACTTTTGGCAATAGAATAAGGAAGAATAATTGAGTAAAATTACTGTTTTAACTGCCTATGATTTTAATACCGCAAGAGCGCTTGCCGAAGCGGGCATAGATTATATTCTTGTTGGTGACTCACTTGCAATGGTAGCTTTTGGCTATGCAGATACCAAAAAAATTAATTTGGGACAAATGCTTGCCTGCACTAGAGCCGTTCATCGAGGTGCTCCTAATACAAAAATTATTACTGACTTACCTTTGAGTGAAGTTATTAAGAACAAAGAAGAAGTCTTGAAAGCCGCTCAACAAACGATAAAAGCAGGGGCGAATATAGTCAAAATCGAAGGTGCTACAAAAGAAACTTTGGAGCAAATTAAACTACTGAGAGAAAACAATATAGAAGTGATGGGTCATATTGGTTATACTCCGCAAAGCTTTGATAAACCAACTGTTGTCAGAGAAGCAGAAAAATTAATTAACGAAGCTAAAACTTTAGAAGAGTATGGTGTGATGGGAATCGTCTTAGAAATGATTCCGAGTGAGATTAGTAAAAAAATTACTGAAACAATTAAAATCCCAACTATAGGAATCGGTGCTGGAGCCGATTGCACAGGACAAGTGCTTGTGAGTGATGACATGCTAGGAAGATACAATTTGATTAATCCAAAATTTCTCAAGCGCTATGCTAATCAATATGAAGATAGTGTCAGGGCTTTTAAAGAATATATCGAAGATGTAAGACTAGGTAGTTTTCCTAGCGACAATAATTCATATTAAGCTGCCATTGCCAAATTAACTTGCTGAGGGGCTTTAATGTTGATATCAGTATCATAGTTTTTGACAACATCTTTGGCATTGGTTTTCATATTAGATCTATTGAGATAAATACCAACTCCCACATTGTAAGCTGCCATAGAAATATTACTCCAAGGCAAGATTATATTCTTGAGTGTAGGTGGAATAAATCTCTGCACTATATCCATGAAAGTGTTTACCGAAAGGAAAATCGCAGAGACATTGAAATATGGATCAGGGTGTCCAAAAATTCCGACATCAGCAATCGCACCTCCTAAATTTCTCAATGTACCTCCAACCTTATACAATAGACCTTTCTTTGCTTTGTCCATATAACCAAACAAAGAACCCAAGACCATAATATGACCACTTAAAGCGGTGGTGTGACCCTTGTCTTTTGACTTATCGCCTTCACAAATTTCCCGAATATGCTCAAAACCTGTTTTATTCAAGAAGCTAACATAGCGCTCTGCCAAATTACCCTTGCCGGAAAATAATTCTTTAATTCCTCCCAAATTAAAATCCTTCCAAAATTCTGCGAGTTTTAGTTTCAATTTACTTGGCTCAAAGCCTGTCATAAACCTTCTTTGAGAACCAAGACCATCAGTCAATAATTCTTTGCCTATTTTTTTAAATGCACTTGTGTTCATATCATGATCTTCGCCCATAGTTTGTTTTTTGATTCCACGAAGATTTTTCAACTCTTCAACAATTCCACCTTGAGACTCAGCAATTTGCGAAATCCCCAAACCAATTCCTCTAGCAAGACCAAGATCCTCTGTACGCTGCTCCAAAAGAATAAAAACAGGCTCAATAAATCTTGATATCATTTCCCACAAACGATTTTCTCTAAATGCTTCTAGTCCATTAAAAATACAATTGGCTGTCAAAACAACCTTTGATAAAGTAAGAGCGATTCCATCAAACATTTTTCTAAGTGGTGAGTTGAATTTATTGAAATGAAAAAGATCAGAAATCGCGGCAATTGTATGACCAGCGGCTGTCGCCATAGGTCCTAAATTGATTGACCAAGATTTAATCATCTTATAAGCAGAGCTATCAACAAAATTCTCGAACTTAGATTTTTGATTGATATAAGGTAGGGACCTATGCAAGTCATCGATAATTTTAGGTGCAAATGTATTATCAGCTACGGCCGCTGGTACCGAATCTATGGCTTTATTATCATTTTGACCAGGGCTATTATTTGCCATGGCCAAAATGGGAGCTTGGTGTATTACATCCATAAGCGCTAATATGTATAGCGTTAAATTGCAATTTTAGCATAAACCCGTATTACGGGCGTAATTATGCTTGTAATAGATAGCTTTCTTGGGCTTCTATGGTAGCAATGCTAAGATAATCAGAATGATTTTCTTTATTTTTCTTTTAGTATTGATCTGTCAGCCAGCAATTGCCCTGTCCTCGGCCCTATCCCCAAAACCCGTTGATCAAGTTACTGGCACAAGATATCCACGCAATTTCAAGTTTAATATAAAGGAAATTCAATCAGTAAAGCATAAGCACGTATGCGATGATTTCACAACTTCAGATACTTATGGATTCACAATTCGATTTATACAAAATCATCAAAGCAATCAAAATTTTTTAAAGCAGCTTATCGCTGATTACCCTCTGATGACAACCCAAAAAGCTTACGACGCAAATTATTCATTTGCTGAAGATGAAATAGAAATGGGGCTCGACAAAACTTACACTATCAATGCCGACTTTAAAACTAAATTAGATTGCAATCAAGCAAATAACTTATATCAAAAACTTCTTGCACAAACAAATATTGAACTCGTAGAAGTTGACGTACCAGCCAAAAATGCTTCGCTTGGTTTTAAAAGTTTGATCTGAATTTCCTTGCACAACAATATCGGATATCATTGATCTATAGGATAAAAATATATAATCATGAGCCAAAACCCACTTTTAAACTACCAAGAATTCGTTCCTTACGCCAAGCTAAAAGCCGAACACATAGTGCCCGCGGTTAAAGCAGCTATCGCCGAAGCCCAACAAAAGCTTGAGGAAATTTTAGAGCAAGAGCCACACCAAATTACTTTCAATTCTTCTTTATTAGCCTTAATCGAACTAGAACAAATAGTAGAGAAAGTATGGACTCCTGTTGAAAATCTACTATCCTTAATGGGCAGCAAAGAAATCAGAGAAGCAGCGAATGAAGCAAGGCCACTTATAGTTGAGTTTTTTAACGATTACACTCTTGATCCTCGTGTTTATGATCTTGTCAAAGCTTTTGCAAGAACAGAAGAAGCCGAAAAACTAAATCCAGAAAAAACCAGATATCTCAAAAATTTATTGTTAGATTTCAAATTGTCTGGAGCAGAACTAGAAGGCGTAGAAAAAGAGGAATTCAAAAAACTCAACCTTGAACTAGCAGAAATCAGTCAGAAATTTTCTGAAAACGCAACTGACTCAAAATATGAGTTGATCATTACTGAAGAACAAGAACTTCTCGGGATGCCTCAAGATGCAATACAGGCAGCAAGAGCGCTTGCTGACGAATACAGAGCAAAGCTAGGGGCACAAACTATTCCCGAAGGAGCGGTAATTTTCAATCTTGATTATCCTTCGTATATGCCTTTCATGAAATATGCTCCCTCAAGCAATTTGAGAAAACAACTTTATTTAAATTTTCTCAAACAAGGCACAAAAGAAGCATCAAAAGGATTTCTAGCTGAAGATACAGCAAATCTTGATAATGAAATTCTGATTGCGCAAATCTGCAAAGCAAAATTGCGCAAAGCAAAACTGTTAGGTTTCAAGAATTATGCAAGCTTGAGTCTTGAAACCAAAATGGCTCCTAGTCCAGGAAAAGTCATAGAATTTTTAGAGAGAATAGGTTCAAAAGCAAGACCACTAGCAGAAAAAGAGTATCAAGAACTAGTCGAATTCCAGAAAAAAATTAACTACAAAAACTCTGAAAACAATCCAGATAGAGTTTTTCCTTGGGATAAAGAATACTTGGCTGAAAAACTCAGAAAAGAAAAATATGATCTAGATTCTAATATCGTAAAAGAATATTTTTCTTTGACGAATGTTTTAAATGGAATGCTCGATCTTGCTACAAGACTGTTTGGAATTGAGTTCCAGGAAGACAAAGACATAGAAACTTGGCATCAAGATGTTACTGTTTATAAGCTCATCGATCAAAAAACCAAAAAAACACTTGGTGTTTTTTATATGGATCTTTATCCGCGTGATATCAAAAGACAAGGGGCTTGGTTAATGCCGCTGGTTAGTGCCTGCACTAATAGTGATGGTTCAAGAACTGTGGCTCAGTGTGCTCTTGTATGCAATTTAACAAAACCGACCAAAGATACACCATCACTACTTCCACATTCAGAAGTTGAAACGCTATTTCATGAATTTGGACATGCCTTACATCATATGCTATCTGATGTAGAGCTTGAGCCGCTGGCAGGTACAAATGTAGAATGGGATTTCGTAGAACTGCCATCACAATTAATGGAAAATTTTACTTGGGAAAATATTTCATTGTCACTTTTTGCAAAACATTATAAAAGCGGCACAACAATTCCTGACGAGCTTTTAAGTAAAATGCTTGCGGCTAGAAATTTTCATGAGGGTTTGGCTTGCATCAGACAAATTGAATTTGGTTTATTTGATCTTGCTGTTTATACAAGAGAAAAACTTGAAGACAATAAATCCGTACTTGATATTTTCAAGGAAATTGTCACAAAATATGGTTTATTTCCTGTCTGGCAAGGAACCAATTTCCCTTGCAGCTTCTCGCATATTTTTGCTGGTGGTTACGCCGCTGGATACTATAGTTACAAATGGGCTGAGGTGCTTGAAGCTGATGCTTTTGCACAATTCAAAAATAATGGAGTTATCAATCAAGAAATAGGACTTAAATACCGTAATTCGATCTTGTCTAAAGGTGATAGTAAATCTCCAATGGATTTATTTATTGAGTTCGTAGGTAGAGAACCGGATGAGTCTGCCCTGCTAACCAGAATGGGATTATAATAGTTTTATGTCCAAACTATTAGTCAAGCTTATCCCCGAAAATTCTCCAGGTTCAGAAAAAGAAATTGGACTCAATGAAAGAAAAGCTAGCGATGTTCAATACTCACTAGAAGAGAAAGTATTAAAGGTATATTTAGGTCCCAAAAAAGAATTAACCGTTGATAAAGTAAGAGAAAAAGTTTCAGAAGCGAACTGGAAAGATATATCTGAGACAGAAGTTGAACTAGACGCAAACGATCTTGCTAGTGACTTTGCTGAAGCGGCTTATGAGATGATCTCACTTAAAAGCTTTGTCTTTGACAAGTACAAAAGCAATCCTGATGAGCGTCATGTGCAAATCAAAAAAATAGCTTTCAAGCCTAAAAAACCAGATGGTCTGGAAATAGCTCTCAGAGATGAAATCATCTCTGCTGTTAAGTTTTGTAGAGATATAGTAAGTTCAAACGCAGATACTATCAATCCTGGTCAAATGGAAAAATTTGCTAACGAAACAGCAACTATGTCCAAATACATAAAAGTAAAAACTATTGATGCTGACAAAGCTGCCAAAATGGGCATGGAATGTCTGATTGCAGTGGGCAATGAATCATGGAAAAACGGCGGCAAAGATTTTCACCCGCGCTTAGTGACTCTTGAATATACTGGCACAGAATACAAAAGCGATAGCAAAACTGAAAACTCAAAAAGCAAGAAAAAACAACAGCATATTGTTCTTGTTGGCAAAGGAATTACATTTGATACTGGAGGTCTTTGCCTTAAACCTAATAACTATATGCTTGACATGAAGTCTGATATGACCGGCTCGGCGATTGTTTTATCAGTGTTTAGAGCATTAGCTAATCTTGGAAATTATTTACCAAAAAATATTAAAATCACAGGGATTATGGCACTTGCTGAAAACGGCTTTGGGGCAAGTAGTTATAAACCAGGCGATGTTTTGAAAGCACTCAACGGCAAAACCGTTGAAGTCGTGGACACAGACGCAGAAGGCAGACTGGTTTTGGCAGATGCGCTTAGCTATATTAGCCATCTAACTGAACCAGCAACTCAAATCATGGATTTTGCGACTCTCACTGGTTCTATGGTCTCTACTCTAGGAGAAGTTGCTGCTGGAGTGATGGGTACTAGCGATGAGATGTTTGATAAAGTCAAAAAAGCTTTTGAAAAAGAAGGTGAGAAACTCTGGCGCATGCCTCTTCATGAGGCTTATCGCAAATCACTGGATTCTGATATCGCTGACATGAAACACTGCAACACTAGACCTGATGGACTTTGTGCTGCGATGTTTCTCAAGGAATTTGTCCCAGAAAACACTCCCTGGTTACATTTTGATATAGCAGGAGTTGGATTTTTGGAAGCTGATGGACTTTGGGCTTATAAAGGTGCTTCTGGCTTTGGGGTCAAAGGTCTTTTAAACTATATTCTTAATCACTAGTTAACCTAAAAATGCATTTATTAATGCATGGGAATTTTAAGATTACTATTTGGCGGACTATTTGGAGCAAGAAGAGCTGAGAGCGGTTGCCCTGGCGGCAAATGTGGCGGTGGCGGCCAAGCAAGCTCAGGTGCTTGTGGTGGCGGTGGTGGCTGCGGTTCAGCGAATAGCGGTTGTAGTGGCGGATCTTGTGGACCTCAAGGTGTACAAAAAGATTTTGCATTTGGAAGAGCAGGCGGATGTCGCAGTGGCACATGTCCAAATTAATCACATAAGCTAAAATATATAGCTAGTGCAACTAGCAAATTCATCAATTTTAAAAACTAATATCGCTGGCATAGAGATGAAAAATCCTATTATGCCTGCTTCTGGCTG
>JAJTHA010000121.1 GCA_021299565.1 Candidatus Caenarcanales bacterium | reverse complement strand
TCAGTAGTCGCTTCAAAAGCATAAGCTGCATTGTAGATATTTGCTTCACTAAGCGATGGTCCAATAAGCTGCATTCCAATTGGCATCTGCTCTTTGTCAAAACCACAGTTTAGAGAAATTGCAGGTATGCCCGCTAGATTAATCGTTACTGTCATGATGTCAGAAAGGTACATTTCAAGTGGATTATCACTTTTTGAACCAATATCAAAAGCCGTACTTGGGGCAGTTGGCGTAAGAATCAAATCACATTTGGTGAATGCATTATTGAAATCATCATAAATCAATTTACGTACTTGTTGAGCTTTTTTGTAGTAAGCATCGTAGTAACCAGATGATAGTGCGTAAACACCCAGCATAATTCTGCGTTTGACCTCAGTGCCAAAACTTGCTCTAGAGTTGAGATATAGCTTAGTTAAAGTTTCTGCTTCTTTGTCGCGATGACCAAATCTCACTCCGTCGTATCTAGCTAAATTTGAACTTGCTTCTGAAGGAGCAATAATGTAATAAGTAGGCAAGCCATATTTGATTTTGTTCAAAGTTATTTCAACCACTTCGGCTCCAAGGCTTTGATAATGTTTAATAGCATTTTCAACCGATTGTTTAACTTCTGGGTTTAATTCTTTGACAAAGAAATCAGCAGCTATGCCAATTTTAAGTCCGTTGAGATTTTGATTTTTTTTGAAATTTGAGTTGATGTGTGAAAGGTAATCAGGAACAGGGATATCTAAAGATGTACTATCGTTCTGGTCGTGACCTGCCATCACTTCCATCAATAGAGCGTTATCAGCCACATTGCGAGTCATTGGACCTGCTTGATCCAGTGAGCTTGCAAAAGCAATAATCCCATATCTAGAAACTCTACCGTATGTAGGTTTCATGCCTACTAATCCACAATAGCTCGCAGGTTGTCTAATTGAACCACCTGTATCAGTACCAAATGCCAGTGGTAACATGTTTGCAGATAAAGCTGCTGCTGAACCACCGGAACTTCCTCCTGGAACTTTTTTTAGGTTCCATGGATTTTTGACAGTGCCATAAGCACTAGTTTCATTTGAAGAGCCCATTGCAAATTCGTCTAGATTCAGTTTGCCTAGAGGAATTGCATCTGCATCTAAAACTTTTTGAGTAATAGTTGCGTTATAAACTGAGACATGTCCTTCCAAAATTTTGGAAGCAGCGGTGGTTTGAGTACCCGTATAGTTAATCAGATCTTTTATGCCAATTGGTATGCCTGCTAATTTGCCCATTGCTTGACCAGAAGCTAGTTTTTTATCAAGCTCTTCTGCTCTTTTCAAAGCTAATTCTGGATAAATATTTATAAATGCATTTATTTCGGGATTAATTTGATTAATTCTCTCAATAAATGATTTGGTGATTTCTACAGCAGAAGCTTTTTTTGATAAAAATATTTCTCTGATCTCTAAAGCAGTTTTAGTAAAATAAGACATAAGAAATATTTTACTACTGATCTGATCTGTTTATTTCCGTCCAGAGGTTATCCACTGCATCATAATATAAAGTAATTGTGTCTCTTTGACCGAGAGTAAATGCTAAACCGTCAGAGAGCGACACGCCACTTCCATTTGTAATAGTGACTGTGTTTGTGTCACTAGTCCCTTTAATGATTAATATTTGGCCATCATTAATACTTGTTGTGGTGATTTGTGGGTTTGCACTAATTGTAACAGGGCCACCGTTTCCTTGAACTCTCAAAATTGTATTTGCGATAGCATTCACTCCCGAGCCTGATGAGATTGACACCACAGCACTAGGACTGAAATTTGCTAAACCTTTGACCGTCAATAAAGTATTTACTGTTGCATCATCAACTACCAAACTAGATCCATTTACTGTGCCAGTGAATGTTGCATTCACACCAGTTAAAGTTGTCGTACTTATAGTAGTAATATTTGCAGTTGCACCATTGAAATTGTCTGAGTAACTGTTGGCCCATCTAATTGTTGGTGATCCTAGATCATGAGTGGAATCCGTTTGAGGACCGACATTGCCAGCAACTTGCAATTTGAAATTGTTTGGATTTTGAACTCCAATCCCAATGTTCCCGTTTGATAAATTACCAAAGATAGCATTTCCTATATTAAGTTCATTTGATGCTGTTGCCGAAGAACCATTAACTAGTGAACCGATAAATATATTATTGCTGCCAGAAGTCATACCATTAGCAGCTTTGAAACCCAGAGCAGTATTACCATTGCCACTAGTTATAGTGCGCATTGCATCAATACCAAGACCCGTGTTTCTCACACCACTATGAACTAGACCAGCACCATTACCCAAGAATAAATTGTAATTATTGTCTGAAATTGCGTCATTGAGAGCATTCAAGAAGGCGCCGCCATTGTTTAGTAAAGCACTAGCGCTCATCCATCTACCGTTGCCGGCATTGTCGATAGCTGCCAAGATATAGTTTGGAAGTGGATTGCCGCCTCTAATTCTTACTTGTCCATTGATATCAAGTTTTTGGGAAGGATTGTTTGTGCCGATACCCATGCGATTATTTGTTCTATCCCAATATACTTGGGTGTTGTTTTGAGAAATCACTCCAGCATTATTTGCAAATAACATTGAACCATTCGTGAAATCGCCATCAAAAGTACCGCCGTTGATAGTACTTGAAATGTTGAGATTAGTACCATTGATCGTTGCTCCGGTTATAGTCGCCGAGTTGTTGATTCTTGTTGAATTGATAGTAGTGATATTTCCTGTTGTAAAGTTTGCAGTTGCACCATTGACTTGGCCACTTACAAGAACACTACCTGTGATATTAAGTTTGTTGTTGCTGTTGCTCCAATTGAAATTAGCATTGTTCTCTCCAAGATTGCCTGAACCATCGATAAAGACCACGCTACCTGGAGTAAGTGTCGTTGTCATTGTACTGGCGTTTAATGTGCTCACAAAGATTTTATTCCATCTCATAGTTGATGAACCTAAGTTGTAAGCAAGATCTCTATGTGGACCCACATTGCCGTTGGCATCAAGAATAAAGTTTTGAGGATTGTTAGTACCTAGACCT
>JAJTHA010000058.1 GCA_021299565.1 Candidatus Caenarcanales bacterium | reverse complement strand
GATTATTATGATGCTTATTTCAATTTAGGAGTAACTTTTTTTCTTTTAGGCGAAGTCTCGAAAGCAATTGAGCTTTTGGAATTTGCAGCAAAAGCTACTAATAATCTCAAATATATTGAAGATCTAGCTCATTATATTTATTATGATGTTAAAAAATCTAATGCTGATTATAAGGCAGTTGCTGAATTATTTTACAAAGAATATAAAAAACAACATTTCCCAGTAATTTATGAATTCTCAAAAGAATTATATAAAGCTGATAAAAATAAACTAAGATTAGGTTTTTATAATAGTGAGCAGCTAAATACTCCTACCTGGGAAATGCTCTCTGAGGTATTTCCATTTTTTGATAAAAATCAATTTGAGATATTTTGCTATGTTAGACCTTCTTTAAACAATGAAGCCTATTCCGACCTGCCAAGCATCAGGCGTGTGAAATCAATGGTTACATGGAAAAATTTCTTTGCCCAAGATCTGAAAACTGTTATTAATGAAATTAGAAAAGATAGTTTAGATGTTTTGTTTGATTTATGTGGTTATTTACCGTCAATTTATGGTTATAACCAAGCAATACCAAATATTAGTATTTTTATACACAAATTAGCACCAGTACAAATTACCTTTTATGGCTTTTGGGGCACTACAGGTATTCCACAAATAGATTATTTAATTACTTCAAAAGAGGCTGTTCCAAAATCAGAAGAACAAAATTTTACAGAAAAAATCTATAGTCTTCCAAGTGGACTTTTGCATGCGAGTTTCGATCAAGAAAATTATCCAAAACCAACTAATGATGCATCTTACAAGAAAAATGGTTTTATAACTTTTACTTCCTTTAGTAGAATTTCTAAATTAAATTTAGATTTAATCAAAACTTGGGCTGAAATACTTAAGCGAGTGCCAGATTCAAAATTCCTTTATAAGTATGCTTTTCCTGCAACTAAATATATATGCAATCGAATAAAAAATGAATTTATGGGTTTTGGGATAGAAGAATCAAGAATAATTTTTGATACAAGATCTCAGAGTCGCTATGACTTTATTCAAGTCTACAATGAGGTTGATATAGCTTTAGACCCTTTCCCTTTTACAGGCATTACAACTACGATGAACGCTTTAACTATGGGTGTACCTGTCATTGCTTTGATTGATGGCACTAGAATAGTTACTAGTGGTTCAGCCACTTTGCTGAAAGCTGCTCAATTAGAAGAGCTTGCCGCAAATTCAAAAGAAGAATATGTTCAAAAAGCTGTTGATTTGGCTTTTGATAAAAATAGAATTGATACTTATAAAGCAAGCCTAAGAGCAAAATTGCAGACGAGTGATTTAACAGTTGAATGCTACGCCAAAGAGTTGCAGGATGCAATTCGCTATATTTGGCAAGATGTCTGTAAGTCTAAGCAGTAACTTGTGCTTTTTGAACTAATTTTGCATTTGCAACTTTAAAAGAATGTTCAAGAATCTCAGTTAAATAAAACAAGCCTTTCTCTGACATTGTTCCAGTAAGATCTAGATTATTGATATTCAAGTCTTTAATTTTGCTTCTTGCCGTATCCACAAAATTTGCAGATTCAACTGTTGGGTTAGGAAACCCAGTGTTAGCGATTTCAGCTTTAGCAAAATTAACTTTATGATAATCACTTAAAAGTTTCATTGATCTTAGTTCTTCTTCAGCGAGTTTGCAGTAATCGCCATCAAAATCTTTTTTAGGCCACAAAGTCACACAAATAGGAAAGCCATCTTCATTTCTGGCTGTAGGACAGTAACTCGCATAGTTGGTAACTCTAAAAGTTGAATAGTTTTCATCGAAGCAATAGACATAGTACATAAGACCTGTATTAGGAGGCAAATTTAATCTCATGTTGACAAAAACACCTTTTTTGAATTCAGGCTTGTGCTCCGGGAGCTTTAATTCTAATTGTCTTGCTAGTGGAACTACTCCAACTCCCCAAAACAAATGTTTGATATTGTTGATTGATTGAATTTGATCAACAGTTTTTATTTCTATAGCAGTAACTTGTTGATCATTGCTTTGCATAGAATTGACTGTTGCGTTCATTACAAACTTGACGCCTTGATCAACTAGTTTTTGTTCAAGAAGTTTAATCAATTGGTGTATACCATATTTGCGCGGATACAAGAGTCTGCCTTTGCGCAAAAACTCTCCAGGTAAATTAAATTGATCAGGGAATGCCAATCTAGATCTTACTGATTTTGAGCCCATAAATTCAGACATGACATTGTCATCAAACAAAACTACTCTACTAACAGGAATGACATGAGTTGATGTTGGATCAAGTCTACTGACTTCTGTGTCGTAATGTTTATGAAGAATTTTAGCCATAATATCTTGGGTCAAAGATTTTCCGTATTTTGCATTGAGGTAATCTTCAGTGTTCTTATAAGCAAGTGGATTAGGATCATTAGCTAGTGAAGAAAATATTTCTCCAATATACTTATTTTTTTGTTCTTCGTTTAAATTTCTTATATCAATAAATGGAGTGTTGGTCTGAAGTTTACCGTTGTAATATGTCCCGGAAACATCTCTAAATTTGCCTTCCATTTTCATCCATTCGTTTTCAGGCAAAAGATCAAAAACCAGATCATCGATTTCAGGATTGCAAGTTTCTGTATAAATATGAACCCCATGATCAAAAATATTGGTTTCAGAATATTTAAAATTTCTATATAAGCCACCAAGCTCAGTTTCTTTCTCGATAATTACAATTTTTTCTTTTGGATTATGCTTCAATAAATGTAAGGCAGTCAGCATTGATGTAAAGCTGCCACCGACAAACACTATAGTCCCGTCATTTTTTCTATTCATATTAATTTTTTACCGCTAGAACTATCTTTTAGACTGCTTCAAATAGCTAATTAGCTATTATTTAGTCGAGTATTTCGTTTATTTTTTGAGCCACAAGCTCAATTTCCTGATCTAGATGAAAAGGACTAATTGGAATACTTAAAATCTCTAGCGTTATTTGCTCTGTAACTGGCATATCACCTGGCTTATAGGATAGCTCTGAATAGCATTTTTGTAGATGCAGAGGTATTGGATAGAGAATAGTAGTGCCTATGCCAGATTCTTCTAATTTGGCTTTAAGCAAATCTCTTTTGTGATGCAGAACCCTAATTGTATATGCATAGAAAACATGGTTTTCTTGCTGAGGTAAAATTATCGATTTAATACTTGAAAGTTTTTGATGATAGAGTTTGGCAATTTCTTGGCGTCTTGAAACCCAATTACTAAGATATTTTAGTTTTACACTTAAAATTGCTGCCTGTAGTTCATCTAATCTTGAATTGCAACCAAGAATCTCACAATGATATTTTTGACTAAAGCCATAATTTCTTAGTTTAAGTAACTTTTCTTTTATTGAAATGTCATTGCTGAGAATTATTCCAGCATCACCGTAAGCCCCTATGTTTTTTATTGGGTGCAGGCTATAGCAAGCTATGTCTGCCTCAATGTCTATCAATCCATGGGCTTGAGACGCATCACTGATTAGTTTTAAATTGTTTTTTTGACAAATCATTTTAAGTTCTTTCATTGGAGCCAATTTGCCGTATAAATGAACTGGAATAATCGCTTTAGTTTTTTTACTTATTTTTTTGTTTGTATCTATCGGACAAATATTAAAAGTCTTTTCGTCAATATCTACAAAGACTGGACTTGCCCCTGTCTTTGATACTGCTAAGGCTGTTGCTATAAAACTGTTTGCTGGAAGCAAGACTTCATCTCCTGCTTTTATATCTAAAGCCACTAGAGCTAAAGTCAGAGCATCAAGACCACTAGCGACACCAATACCATATTGATAATTATTATATTTTGCAAAATCATTTTCAAACTCTGTGACGTAATCGCCAAGTATATACCAGCCCTTGGATAAAACATTTTCAATAGCAGAGTGGATTTCATTTTTCAACAAATCATATTCTCTGCTTAAATCTAAGAGTTGAATTTTTTGATTACGATATTTGTCAAAGCACTGATTCATGGTTTAAGTGAATAAACCTCCTGCACTATGGCTCTTGCCCCAAACATTTCTTTTTGAGCGAGTAAGCTTTCATTAAAGCCATACTCATCATCTGATCTTGAGGAGCCAAAATCAAAAAAGTTTTTGTTAGTATATAATTCATTAATCAAATAATTCATAATCGCATCTACCGCTCCTAGTTCTCTTCCGCGCTCCGTGCTTGATATATACTGGGTTTTAGCAACGGTTGCTGTTTCAAAAATTATAGTACCCGCTATCATGATGCTGTTTTCAAATGCTGCAAAGAGTTTGATATTGTCAGGAAACTTGTTTTTTAGTAATCTTAATTCATCTAAATTATGAATGGCTTTTGATTGATATTTATTAGCCAATAGTTCTTGCATTATTTGACAAAATGCTTCAAGATCTTCGGAGATTGAAATTGTCACAGAGTTTTTGCTAGCTTTTTTTACACCTTCAAGTTTGCCTTTAGAGAATTTGATTCTATTTTTCAGATCAATAGCGCTGCTAAGTTCAGTATGAATTTTGTTTGCTGCTAATTTTGATAGGGCGTATATATCTTCTTGGCTTGGGTTTTGATGATAAATATAAGGCATAGCTTTATATATCAATTCATCAAAGCCATTATCGATAAGGTATTGCTTGAGAGCCTCAAAGATTTTTATAACAGCAAGAGTTTTTATGCTTTTGTGAATAATTAAACCAGCAAAAGTAAGTCCTTGATGGCTATATAGAGTTTTTTCTTTTTTATGAGCGGGTAGAACAGCAATCAAATTATTGTCTTCAAAAACTAAAATTGAATTATCCGCAAACCTGTCGGAGTGATACTCCATGTAATCTCTTAGATGCATGAAATGACCGTTTTTGGAATTTTGGATAAACTCATCCCAAATTTGTTTATGCTCTGCTTTATATAATAAAATTTGCATTAGTTTTTTACTATCAAAATATCCTCTCGTCTAGTAGCCATAGGAAGGTTATTCGCTTGTGGAATCAAATAAGTCTCATGCCCTAAAGCTCTGTAACGATGAAGGATTCCGAAGAGTAGAGCATCATCAATTTTTTCGGTAAAATCGTGTGTTAATGGTAAAGGTGGTACTTCTTTGCCCCGATGATATTCTTCATGGGTTTTTTGACCTTTGGAACTCAAGAAAAATCTATTTCTTTTTGTCATGTTCGGAATATCACCAATAAGTAATCTTCCTTCAGGCATTAATAGATCCAGGCATTTATCTATAAAAGTAAAATGATTTGCTTCTAAAATTATATGCTGCAGCACGCTATAGACCAAAATGGCATCAACCTGATTTTCATATTGAATCAAACACTTATAATTATCAGGAAAACGCCCGGCAATTTTAATTGCTTCATCGCTTTTTTCAATATGAGATAGCATTTCTTCAGAATCATTTAGTATCAACGTTTGATTGAGTTTTTTAGAGTTTGCTATTAAATGTTTAACAAGATCACTACAACCGCAACCAATATCTATAATTGTAGTTTTTTCTTGTTCAAGCTCTAGTTTTTTTGATATATCAAAAAATATATCTAATTCCTTGTCTTTTCTGTAACTATCAGGAAAGCCTATTTTTTCGTATGGTGATAAATTCCCATCATTTGCTCTATTCTTGAAAGAGTCAAAGGTTAATCGTTCATATTGTTTATGATCATGTGACACTATAGGATTATTCCCTAAGTGGCTTGATGCACAAACTTAAGGATAATATCACAAACATAATTTATCTCGTCTTCGCTATGATAGGCATCTAAAGGCAAAGATAGTATCTCTTCAGAAAGTCTTTCAGAGACAGGGAAAGACAAGTGATTATAATCGCTATAAGCTTTTTGTTTATGAATAGGAATCGGATAATGAATATTCGTCCCAATATTATATTCTTCCAAATAACTTTTAAGCTTATTTCTTAGTTCTTTTTTGACTTGTATCGCAAATACATGAAATACAGCTTGAGAGTTTTTAGTTACTTGAGGCAAGTTGATAAATGCAATTTTTGATAAGCGATCGTAATATATTTTTGCAAGATCTCTTTTTTTATCACTCCATTCATCAAGTTTTTTTAGCTTAACCAACAGAAATGCAGCTTGTAATTCATCCAATCTGGCATTTTTACCAATGGTTTCATGATGATATTTTTGTCTAGAACCATAATTGCGCAAGAGCTTGAGTTCTTGATAAAGCCTCTCATCATTAGTTGTAATTATGCCTCCATCACCAAGGGCTCCAAGATTTTTGGTTGGATAAAAACTAAAAGCAGCAGCATCTCCAAGCGATCCAATTTTTTGGTTTTGATAAACAGCCCCATGTGCCTGAGCGGCATCTTCTAAAATCTTGAAATTATATTTTTGCTGAAGATCTTTCAGAGACTGCATTTCAGCAGGGTTGCCATAAAGATGCACGGGAATAATAGCTTTGGTTTTTGAATTAATTAGTTTTTCGTCAGTAATGATATTGCATGTTTGCGGGCAGACATCTGTGAAAACTACTTTTGCTCCAGTGTTGGATACTGCTAAAGCTGTTGCTATAAAGCTATTAGCTGGAACAATGACTTCATCACCCTTGCCTATATTCCAAGCTTTTAATACTAGCTCCAAAGCTTCGAGTCCATTAGAGACGCCGACTGCGTATTTGGCATCAGAATATTTTGCAAATTCTTTTTCTAATTCTTGTACTTTAGTTCCAAGAATATAATTTGAAGATTTCATGAAATCAAAATATGCTTTATCTAATTCAAGCTTAAGATCTTCGTAGTATCTGCTGAAATCTAGATAGGGAACAGAGTCTATTGCTTTGTTTTGCCAAGTCAAGAAATCATCATAATCTCTTATATAATCTTTTTCCTCATATTCTTCTGAAGCTAAAACCAAACAAACAGCATCTTTAGAGAAGTTTTTCAAAACTCTCCAATAGCCAGCAGGCAAATAAAGTCCTTGATTACGGGAGTTGAGGGTGAAACTAAGTTTTTCATTTCCTCTTTCTAGTTCAATTTCAAAGCTTCCATTTAAAGCAATAAAAAATTGCTCCAGTTTTTTATGAGCATGAGATCCTCTTTCTTCATTGGATTTGACATTAGAAATATAGTAAATTCTTTTAGTATAAAAACCAATTTCCTTACTAGCCTCAATGAAATGTAGCTCTGCTCTTTCTTCTTGAAAAGCACCAGGAATTGCTACTAACTTGGCTTTTTTGATTGAATTTATTTTGGTATCAGGCAGCATGATTGTTTGAGTTTAGATATTGGGGTTTTACACTAGCAAAAAGCTTGATTTCACTAGGTTTCATTATAAGTTTACTAATATTCATGTTTTCTTTTTGCATCAAGGTATTTTTGAAGACTAAACTGGAAATTGATTGTGATTCTAGAACTTTAGTATTTTCCATGATTATTGATGATTGTATTTCCGCATTTTCAATAATGCAGTTATCCCCAATACTGGTATATGGTCCAATTGTAGAATTTGTAATTCTCACATTTTTACCAATATAAATGGGACCCATGAGATTAGATCTATCAATAAAACTTTCTTTGCCAATATTCACCTTGCCAAAAATATTAGACTCTGTGATATTCTCAGCTAAATTGGCTTGCTTATTTTCTGCCAAAAGCATCCTGCAATTAGCATCTAGAAGACCTTCTCTAGTGCCAGTGTCAAACCAATAAGAATCTAAGATTTGGGTTTGAATATTTTGTTTTTGCTCTACTTGTAAAGCAATTGCGTCAGTAATTTCAAGCTCTCCTCTTTGAGAGGGCTCTATCATATCAATTGCTTGATAAATTTTTTGGTTAAATAGATAAACTCCCACAATTGCATAATTTGAGACAAATTCTTTTGGCTTTTCTACCAATTTCAATGCTTTGCCGCATTCATCAAATTTGACCACGCCAAAATTATAAGGGTGAGTGACGTCTTTAAGCAAAATTAAAGAGTCTGCCTGAGTTCTATAAAATCTTTCAATTAAGTCTGATAATCTTTTGTCAAAAAGATTATCTCCCAGTAAAACTATGAAATCCTCATTTTTGGTGAAATTTCTAGCAAGACCTACAGCATGTGCAAGTCCTTTTGGTTCATCTTGATAAATAAACTCAACATTTAAACCCTTGCAATAAGGTTTAATCTCTTCTTCAATGGTAGGACCTTTATCTGGTCCAACAATAATCGCAATATCTTTAATACCAGCACTTGCCATATAATCAAGACAATGCGCCAAAATTGGTTTGCCCAAAATTGGAATTAACTGTTTTGGATAATTATCAGTTATTGGTGAAAGTCTAGAGCCTTTACCACCAGATAGAATAACGCCTTTCATCTATTTGGCTTATGCCCTTTTTATAAATTCTGTCTACAATATAAATGATGGAAAAAATACTTATTACAGGTGGAAATGGCTTTATTGGGACCAATTTTATCCACCTTTTGTATGAGACATACCCTGATCTTGAAATATTTAATTTAGATTGTCTTGATTTTAAAATTACGGCTGATAACCATAAACACCTAGATGCAAAGCGTTATCATCATATTCACGCTAGCCTTTTGGATAAAGATGTTTTAAATGACTTATTTGCTAAAAACAAATTTTCTCAAGTAATAAATTTTGCGGCAAAATCTCATGTGGATAATTCGATTAAAGATCCAGAGATATTTGTTACTAATAATGTTTTAGGCACTCAAAGATTACTGGATCTTGCGCTTAAGTTTGAGACACCAAGATTTCTTCATATCAGCACAGATGAAGTTTATGGATCTTTAGGATTTGATGATCCTTCAACTACAGAATCATCTCCACTCGAGCCTAATAATCCATATTCAGCCTCAAAAGCAGGCGCTGATTGCCTTGTGAGATCATACCAAGTGACTTATAAAATGCCATGCTTAATCACCAGATCAAGTAATAATTTTGGACCTTATCAATATCCAGAAAAATTTATTCCAGTAATTTTAAGCAAGGCTCTTAAAAATCAAAAAATTCCTGTTTATGGTCAAGGACAAAATATGCGCGATTGGATTTTTGTCTTGGATAATTGTAGAGCAGTTGATCTTGTGCGTAGAAAAGGACTTGTTGGTGAGATTTATAATATTCCTGGCTATAAAGAAATTACCAATATAGATTTAGTAAAAGCTATTTTGAAAGTTTTGGACAAAGCAGAAGATCTAATTGAGTTTGTCGAAGATCGTAAAGGTCATGATTTGCGTTACTCTATGGACGGCTCCAAAATTTCTAAGCTTGGATTTAGCTATGCAACAAGCTTTGAAGAGAGTTTATTGCAGACCATAGAATGGTACAAAACACATCCAGCTTTTGCAAATCTTGAGTTTTTATCCTCTTTTTGATTGAGAGTAGTTTAAGTTTTTGTTTGGGTATTAAATTAATAGATGAAACACCTTGGTGGAATTTTCGATGATAGGCATTTAAGCTCTGATAAACACGCATATTCTTTAATGGATGCCAATTTCACTTCATCAAGAGCTACAACATCGGATAGACTAGAAGCTTTCTCGCGCTTTGCAACAAAGCGGAGCATCGCAAGGTTTCTAGCTAAAGAAAAAATATTTCAAGAGGTTTTACATATCAATGGATCAATTATTGAATGTGGAGTTTTTAATGGTGCTGGTTTATTTGCTTGGGCTCAGTTTTCATCTATTTTTGAACCTGTGAATCATTCACGTAAAATTATTGGGTTTGACACTTTTGCTGGATTTCCGTCTGTTGCTGCCGAAGATGGTGATACTAATAAAGCTGGTGATTTGTTCGGAGATAGCGTGGAAGCTATGCAGAAAAGTATTGAGCTGTATGATAGTAACAGACCAGTTTCGCATATACCAAAAGTTCAGCTTGTAGCTGGAGACTTCATGTTGACAGCAGAAAAATACTTACAAGAAAATCCACATCTACTTGTAGCTTTATTGTATTTAGATTTTGATTTATACGAACCAACTAAAAAAGCATTGGAAGTTTTTATACCAAGAATGCCAAAAGGTGCAATTATCGCTTTTGATGAGTTGAATTGTCAGAATTTTCCTGGTGAGACTTTGGCTTTATTAGAAAGCCTTGATATAAACAAGCAGCGCTTGATGCGTTCTGAGATTGATCCTTGGATTTCTTATTTCAAGCTTAATGATTGATCAAATCGAAACTTTTTTCAATTCCTCAGCAAAGCTTTTCTTGAGGCTTGAATTTGCATTGTCGCTTGAATCAGCGTCATAGCCATCAAGACAGGCAAGACCAGGCAAAACTTGCCCTTCGAGAAACTCCAAAGAAGCTCCGCCACCAGTGCTGACATGAGTAAGTTTTTCTTTGGCGATTCCAAATTTTTCTAAAGCAGCGACTGAATCACCACCACCAATGATTGTTGTGCCGCCTTTTTTAGTTAATTCTACAAGGGCATTAGCAACAGCTTTGGTACCTTCTTCCAGTGAGTCAAATTCGAAGACACCAACAGGACCATTCCAAATCACTGTTTTAGATTGACTGATCAATTTGGCGTATTTTTCTCTTGTAACAGGACCTATATCCATGCCTTGAAACTTGTCTGAGATTTGATTTGACGCACAAACACTAGTCTCTAATTTATCTGTAGTTTTATAACTATCAAAAATATTTATCGCTTCACCGTTAGCGTTAACAGCCGGAGTGATGATAGTATCATCCGGTAAAATCAGTGCCGTATCAAATTGATCAGCCAGATTAATAATTTCTCTTGCTGTATCCAATTGATCATTTTCGCAAATACTCTTACCAATTTGACCGCCTTGAGCTTTGATAAAAGTAAACGCCATGCCACCACCGACAATTAATGTATCCACTTTTTGCACTAAATTTTTGAGAACTGCTATTTTAGAGCTGACTTTAGAGCCGCCAATGATAGCCGTGAAAGGTCTTTCAGGCTCATTGAGTTTGCTTCCTAGCATTTCTACTTCTTTGATCATTAAGAATCCAGCTACAGCGGGTGATAGATATGCTGTCACTCCTTCTGTGCTCGCATGAGCTCTATGAGCCGTGCCGAAAGCGTCATTCACATATAATTCAGCTAAGCTAGCTAGTTCTTTAGCAAATTCAGCATCGTTCGTTTCTTCACCTGGGTAGAATCTGATGTTTTCTAATAAAGCTACTTGCCCATTTTTCATTTGCGCAATTGCTGTTTTTACTTTGTCCCCGATAGCTTCATCTAAGGCTAATACTTCTTGATGAAGAATCTCTGAGAGTCTTTTTGCAATAGGTTTGAGGCGCATCTTCTCGTTGAATTTGCCTTTAGGTCTTCCTAAGTGACTTACTAGAATAACTTTTGCTTGATTTTCGATTAGATATTTTATTGTTGGAATAGCAGCTACTATTCTTGAGTCGTCGGTGATATTGAGATCGCTATCCTGAGGGACATTGAAATCCACTCTAACTAATACTTTTTTGCCTTCTAGGTCTTTTTTGTTTAAGTCTTTAATGCTTTTTACCATAATATTAATTATACTCTTTTGCTTACTTAATCTATAAATTCCGTCACCTTGAGGAGCTGCGTAGCAGCGACGTCAGGGTCCACCATACATTAAGGTATGTGGATCCTGACGTCGCTTCGCTCAGGATGACACTTGCAATTTTTAGATAGCAGCAAATAATCCAGCTTGAATTCCTATATCGAAATCATCTCCTATATCTTTGCTGAAACCAATTGGTACTCCTATTCTAGCTTGATATTTAGCATCATCATCAAGTGCAACTATTAAACCAGGCACGAGATACAAGCTATCGGTATCAAAAAATTCATTGAATAAATGTTGACCCAAAAATCCAATTGATGGTTTAACTTTACTATTACCACGTGCAACAAGCTCTGCTTGATAAGAAAAATAATCATAACTGCCAAATTCAAAACCATCATCGAGTGACATGCTTTTTGCATATGCAACATCAGTGAATAAAGTAGCTAGATCCCAAAGGGCTATTTGGTGCCTTACACCTGTTTGGAAGCTATAATTATCAAAACTGTTGTTATTAAGAACACCAGGTACACCTATGTTGTATCCACCAGAAGGTAAGTTTTGATCAAAATACAATGTCAAACTATGCTCCTCAGTGTTGACCAGGGCTGCTTCTAATCCCAAATAAACATTACCAAAATCAAGATTAGATCCTTCGCCTGAAATACTTCCGTCAAAAGAACTGACCGCTAAGCCAAGTCCCACGCTGAGTCTTGTAGGGATTTTTGTTTCCAGTGATCTTCTGTAAATCATCTGTGGAATAGCGTATCTGTCCCGAGAGAAACTTGTACCATCATTAAAATTGATATTATCATGCATCCAGTTGAACTCTACTCTTAGTTCGTTTTTGTTTTCAGTATCAATGTATGCATTTTGTATATTAATAGGCCTTATCATTACGCTACTTGCGTTTGCTGATAGAACGGTGCCCAAAGCCAAAGAGCATGCGGCTATAGTATTAAATATTTTTTTCATATAGCCAGAATTTTACTATAGGGTCTGCATCCATGCAAGATTTGCATAATTGCCTGTTTTGCCAATCAAACAAAAAAGCCGCTCATTGAGCGGCTTTTTTAGTAAATATAGATGAGATCCTTCGCTTCGCTCAGGATGACACTTGCAATTTTTAGATAGAAGCGAATAATCCAGCTTGAATTCCAATATCAAAATCTGAACCATCATCCCCACTTAAACCAATAGGCACGCCAATTCTAGCTTGATATTTTGCATCATCATCAAGAGCAACAATTAAGCCAGGTACTAAGTACATGCTATCAGCGTCTACGTCATTAAATAGATGCTGACCCATGAAACCAATTGATGGTTTAACTTTGCAAGGAGTGTTTGCTACAAACTCAGTGCCATAGCTAAAGTAATCAAAACTAATTTCTAGATTATCATCCAATGACATGCTTTTAGCATAAGCAAGATCAGTGAAAATAGTCCCTAAATCACCAAGAGCAATTTGATGTCTTAAACCAGTTTGAAAACTATAGTTGTCAAAGCTTGCATTATTCAAAACGCCAGGTGTTCCAACATTAAAGCCACCAGAAGGTAAGTTTTGATCAAAATATAGAGTCAAACTATGCTCCTCACTGTTGATCAGAGCAGCCTCTAATCCTAAATAAACATTACCAAAATCTAGATCAGATCCTTCTCCAAAAACACTAATATCTGTGGAGTTAACAGCAAGTCCCAAACCTACACTTACTCTAGTTGGAATTTCAGTTTCAAAAGATCTTCTATAAGTAGCTTGTGGGACAGTATATCTGTCTTGAGAAAAGCTTAATCCACCAAAATCAAAATTATCATGTAACCAACTAAACTCTACTCTTAGTTCGTTTTTGTTTTCAGTATCAATGTATGCATTTTGTATATTAATAGGCCTTATCATTACGCTACTTGCGTTTGCTGATAGAACGGTGCCCAAAGCCAAAGAGCATGCGACTATTGTGTTAAATATCTGTTTCATATGCTAACAAGTCTACTATAGGGTTTGCATCCAAGCAACCGTTCTAGAAGCTAGATCCTGTAATACATCAGCGAATTCTTTACCTTCAAGTGATTTACGATCTTCTGGCATGACCAGTCCAATTTGTATCTGAGTAATTTTGCCAGTTTCGTCAGTAACTACAAAACGTGGATAAGATCCCATATCAAATTGATTATGAAAAACATTTTCAGTATCATAAAGCCATGTGCTCTTGATATCTGGATAAGCAGTAGCTTTGCTTTTGAATTCTTCTACGGTCGCATGCTCCATATCAGTGATAGTGAACATTTGAGGTTTGATAGTGCTTTTAGTGCCGTTTAAAACTGCAAGTACTGATTCACAATAAACACAGCCCGGTTTAAATAGCATGATCAAAGATTTCTTGCCTTTGAGTGCCGTTGACAAAACCACTTCTTGATTTTGTGGAGTATTGAATTTATAGCTTTTGAGAAGCGTGACGAAATTATCTCCAATTTTTGGAGCAATGCCAGTTGCTTTTTTTGGCGTAGTGCTAGGAGCTGCATTAGCACTAGGTTTCGGAGCCGGGGTGCTGCTAGGTTTAGGCGCTGGAGCCATAGCTGAGCATGACTGTAGAGAAATAAAACATAGAATTAAAAAGACTATTTTGTGCATAATATAATTATATATGGCAATTTTCTTATTGTTAGTTTTAATTGTGAATGCTTCATATTTAAGCTACAAGTACATTAATTTTTATTTTCTAGGTGGCATGCTTAGTACACTTGATTGCGCTGATGATTGTGATGCTGTCATGATGTCCAAATACGCACTTTTGTTTGGGGTGCCAACCCCTATTTATGGGCTTGTTTATTTCTTGGGTTTAGCATTTTTATACTTCTTGCGAAGCAAAAGCCCTTTGTTTTCCAAGCTTTTTAATTACTACTTGATTCTTGGTCTTTTGGTAGCCAGCGGATTTTTATATGTGCTTTATTTTGTTTTGCATATGAGCTGTAAGTTTTGTTTAATTTCGCATGTGACTTTGTTTATTTTTGCTGTTGTGCATTATTTTATTCGTCATCCTGAACGTAGTGAAGGATCTCCATACTGAGAATAACGAGATGCTTCGCTGCGCTCAGCATGACGCAAGCTAAGTAGTTATTTCAAAAGATTTCTGGAAATCAAATCCTTCAACTGATCGTAATCAGTGAAGCCAACTTTTTCTGCAATCAAATTACCTTTGGCATCATAAAACTGTGCATGTGGTACTCCATCAACAGGACCCTTATAAACGGTAGCGATTTTTTTGCCTTCTTCGCTATCTACGTCAACATAGTAAAAATAAACTTTGCCATCAAGCTCAGACTCTAGTTGCTTAACTATTGGACCCAATCTTTTACAGTGCGGGCACCACGGCGCATAATAAAGAAAATAAGTAGGAAGATTTTTTTTATTCATGACGCGCTTGGCATCATCATGGGGCTTGCTTTGGCTGGTTTTAGAACTACATGAATATAAAGAAAATATTCCAACTAGGACAATTAGTACTACACAAAAGCGTTTAAGCATGCAGACATTATATACTTATTTGTATGCAAGTAACAATTAGCGAGAAAGATGCAAATAATGTAGTGACCCTAAGCTTTGAGACCGCACCAGGTCGCGCAAAAGTCGCCTATGAAAAAACACTTAGAAAATTTGGTGAACAAGTTAACATCAAAGGTTTTCGTAAAGGCAAAGTCCCATTAAAAATCGTTGAAGAGTATGTTGGAGCAGAAGCTGTTAAAGCGGAGACAATCAACAATCAATTTTTATCAGAATTATTCGAAGAAGTATTTAAAGCAAAAGAATTAAATGTGGTTTTTGTCAGCAATATAGAAAAGGTTGATTTTCCAGACCCAGATTCAGCTGTATCAGTTTTAGCAAAAGTGGAATTATTCCCAGAAGTAACATTGCCAGATATGTCAAAAGTTACACTAGATGTCAAAATCCCAAGACTTGAGTTCGACAAACAGAAACAAGAAACTTTGGATCGTATTCAATTGAATTATTCAGAATACAAAGAAACTAATGACAAAGCGCTTGCTTGGGATGATGAAATTGTTTTTGATTTTGATGGAGAATACAAAGATCCTGATGGCAACTGGACTCCAAAGCCTGGTATGAAAGCAGAAAACTATCAAATGATAGTTCAGCCCGGAAGATTTATAGATGGATTTTTGGAACAGATGATTGGTATGAAAGTTGGCGAAGAAAAAAGCTTAGAGGTTACTTTCCCGAAAGGTTATCACGACCCAGATCTAGATGAAAAACCAGCTAAATTCAAAGTCAAAATTCATACTATTAAAACTGCAGAAAAACCAGCTCTTAATGATGAGCTTGCTAAAAAAGTTGGATTAGAAACTTTTGAAGAGCTTAATAAGAGAGTTGAAGATGAAATCAATAAAGTTCACGAAGCAAACAAATTCCATTTCGCTACTGATGCTTTGATGAAAGTGCTTTTGGAAAAATCAGAAGTTGGAGTTTCTAAATCAATGATTCAAAGAGAATTGGATCATGTGCTTGCTCAAACTCAGCGTCAAAAATCTTGGTCAGATCAAGAATTGCAGGATTACATAGCGACACTTAATGTCGAAGAAGAAGAAGCGGAAGCCGCTCAGAAACTCAAACGCAGTGTGCTTTTGACAAGCGTGGTCAAAGCAGAAAAACTAGAAGCTTCTGCTGAAGAGATTCAAAAAGAGTTTTCTAAATATAATTTCCCGCCTAATTATGATATGTCCAATATGAATGTTAATGCAGTCGTAGGACAACTAAATCTTGATATAGTTACCCGCAAAGCAATTGAGCATTTATTGTCTCAAGCAAAAGTTAATTACGTTGAAGTTGATGAATGTGAAATCGAGGGTCATGTGCATGGTCCAGATTGCAACCACCATCATCACTAATCGGCACTAGATTCCAAAAAATCAAGAAAAATGGAGTTAGCAGCTCCAAAAAAGGTGGTAGAATGGAGTTATGTACCCAAGAAAGCTAAAAAATCCCCTTGAACAGGACAAGAGCTTTTTTCTTTTTGGGGCCCGGGGTACTGGCAAATCGACTTGGCTAAAATCTCAATTACAAGATTCAGCTCTGTTTTTTGATCTTTTGAATTCTCAAACATATTTAGAGTTGCTTTCAAATCCAAGCAGACTCGAAAACAAAATCCCCAAAGATTTTCAAAATTGGATAGTGATAGATGAGATCCAAAAAATTCCTTCTCTTCTAGATGAAGTACATCGTTTGATAGAAAATCAATCTTACAAATTTGTTCTCACTGGTTCTAGCGCGCGTAAGCTCAAAACTTGCAAGGCAAATATGCTAGCAGGGCGCGCTTACAATTATCAAATGTATCCATTTCTCAGTTCTGAGCTTGGAGATAGATTCTCTCTCAAGTATGCTCTTCAGTATGGTATGTTGCCTGGTGTATATGCTGATCGAGTTAATGAAAAAGATTTCCTCAAATCCTATCTTGAAACTTATATAAGACAAGAAGTGATTCAGGAAGGGCTGATCCGTAATCTAGATTCATTTGCAAGATTTCTTGAAGCTGCTAGTTTTTCTCAGGCTCAAATCCTTAACACAAGCGAGGTTGCGAGGGATGCTTCTGTTAATCGTAAAACTGTCGAAGGCTATTTTGATCTACTTGAAGATCTTCTGATCGCTTATCGACTTCCGGTTTTTGCAAGAAGGGCAAAACGCAAATTGATTAATCACAGTAAGTTTTTCTTTTTTGACGCAGGAGTCTTTAGGTCAATTAGACCTAGCGGTCCTCTTGATATAGAGGATGAAATTCTAGGTCCTAGTTTAGAGACTTTAGTTTTGCAAGAATTAATTGCATTAAATAGTTATTTGGGTTTGGATTATGAGATTTTTTATTGGAGAACAGCAAATGGTCAAGAAGTAGATTTCGTTCTTTATGGACCTAGAGGCTTGATTGCAATTGAAGTCAAAAAAAGTCATCAGATCAAAAGTTCTGAGCTGAAATCTCTTCAGTTGTTTCAGGATGATTACCCAGAAGCAAAGCTATATTTTTTGTACTCTGGCTCTGGTATTGAGTTTCATGGGTCTCAATCCAATATTAATTGCTTGCCTTTTGAGAAGTTTTTTAGCGAACTCGAAGTGATGCTATAACGAGCTTTTATTTTTAATTATTAAAATTAAAAGCTTTGACATTGGCTTTTGGTATCATTTCAACACCATTAGTGTTACCGAAGTTTATAACTTCATGCTTGTCGCTTTTGCCAATAATCCCTGCTCGATAACCAACAATTACTCCATGTCCAGAACCATAACTGAAACTTCCTAAACTACCATCGGGATTTTGGTTAGTAGTGAGGTTGTACTTATTCCTAACGTGAAATCCTGGATTATTTTTGTCATTCACGAAATAAACATTGAAACCATTTCTGTTCATTTCATGAACTTGATAGAGTTCGTTCATGGTTTTTGCATGGGTTTCTGGATCTTTGCCTTCTGCTTTAAGTTGATCTATTGTTGCAGGATCGTTTGGATCCACGCTAGCTTTTTTTGCTGCAGGATGATTGGGGTCTATCTGCATGAATGTTTGTCCCAGGAAGCTTCCGCCTTTAGCTTCAGGGCTTGAACTGAAGTTTAATGCCCCGCTGAATTTAGGTTTATCTCTTTGGTTTTCTTCTAAAACTTTTTTAAAATGCTCAACTTCTTTTTTGCCGATTATAGGTTCATTGGTTTGTGCATTGAATTTGAGCCCTTGCAGAAACTCAGGCTTATTTAATTGTTTATGAAGGTCTGATTGAAAAAATTTCTGAGAGTTGGCGTCTTTGGCATCAACTTGGGGCATTTGTGTTCTTGCTTGCTGGAAGCTAATGCTGTCTTCTGCTGTTCCAGCTTCTTGTTGATTTGGAGCTTGGGTACAAGAAATTAATTTATTAGGAGTAGCTGGTCTACCAAATTGTATTAAATGATTAGTTGATCCGGTAGTTTTAGTTTGTTCGTTACTAGTTTGTTTATTTGTGCTTTCGCTGTCCTTACCTTGACTAGGTTTGTTGACTTTTTCAAAAGTTAATTTAGTTGAATCAAAGCTGATTGGCATCAACTTGTGGATAACATTTTTAGTTTAAATTATGGTAAAGGGCGCTTTTGCCTTGTTCAACAACGCTAATTTGAAAATCTATTTAACCCTGCCCGACGATTTTCTTGCCGCTAGCGCCAGAACCATAGTCAATAAGACCTTCTGGGTGCAAGATCGACATGTATTCGTTTAATTCATCGATAATAGATTGGAGTTTTTTGTATTTGGCATCGGCTTCTTTTTCGACGATTTCTACGCCTTTGTATTCTTCTTTGACTTTCAAAATCTCTTTTTGAGCGGTTTTGAATCTAGTTAAATCCTGATTGAGTTCGTTTTGTTTAATCGTCAAACCCTTTTTGTCTTTGAGTTGACGGGCGATTGCTACTATGCGTTTCTTTTTTTTGTCGTTAGTTGCCATATTGCTTTTGAAATCCTACCATAAAAAAAATCCCTGCTTTTTGAAGCAGGGATTTTCCAAAACGCAGTCACGTTGGAGGCACGTGATCACGTGTTTCTAAAATTTGTGTTTTCTTTGCTGAACTATCTGGTTTATGCAGCAAGATCGCCGATTAATCCACCGACAGCAGATAATAATTGACCGCTTGGTGTTTTTGCTGATCCGCCTAGACCCTCGCCGATACCATGTGATTCAAAAATTGAATCCAAAGCCTTTAGTCCTTCAGCACCTTTGGCACCTACGCCGCCTTTGATACCACTAGTACTAATTGCCGCTGCTCCAACTTGAGCTTTACCTATGTTATTTCCTATATTTCCTGACATATTATGTTTCCTCCATTTATGGCTATATACTCATAAAAAGAAAGTAGTTTACTGTATTTGACAAGAAATTTATTAAAGATTTTTAATGTTCGCCGTCTTCAGGCTTTTGGGCTTTTAGCACCAAAAATAGTACTGTGCCCATTACTACTGTCATAGTTCCTATAATTGCAAGTGCCATAGTTCATTTATACCACGAACTCTAGGCATTGCGGAACAAAATTCCAATATTATTTGACTGATAAACTATATATATGAAAAAGCTTTTGATATCCGCTCTCATTTTCAGTTCACTTAGCGCAAGCGCTGAATCAGCCTTGCTGAACCAAGAACTCAACACTAGAGAGCCAAAAGTAAAAGAAAGCAAATCTATTAGCACCAATGAGCCAGTTGCTCCGCAAGGCGTTGAGGACTTCGCTGCTTCGCCGTTTAAACTAGGTAGCGCAACAGGGCAAATTCCTGTCGAAACTAGACTTAGAATTCAAGTCGACACTCCTTTATCAGCAGAGGTATCAAAAGTGGGTCAAGAATTTAGAGCAAGGGTCAAAGAAGATTTTTATCTCGCAGGAGATTTTCGTAAATTGATAGTACCCAAAGATAGCTGGGTGAGAGGCAAAGTCTCTGAAGTCAAAAAGCCTCGCTTATTAAGTCGTTCAGGTAAACTTGGCATCAAACTAGATACCATGGTAACTCCGCTTGGGGATTACGTTCCATTGGATGCAGATTTGACTTTTGTTGAAGGAGTTGTCAATGATAGAGGTCTATTGGATCCTCAAACTAATTTTGGCGACAAGGCTTTGAGTCCTACTCAGGGTTTGCTATCTTCTGATGCTGGCAAAGTCGTTTCGGTAGCGACTTTGGGAGTGCCTGTGGTTGGCACATTGCTTGGAGGCACTGTAGTTGCATTATTCTCCAAAGGTGATAGTGCTGCTGTCTATCAAGGTCAGGAGCTACAAATCATGTTGACTAAAGATACAGATCTTCAGTACGAAAAGATATAAACCTATTCGAAACTAAGTTTAACTGCTTAGCATATGTGCCAAATCTATAACTATAAAGTCATCGCGAGATTTGCAAAGCAAATCGTGGCGATCCAGATCTTAAATGTAAACTGGACTGCCACGCCGCTTTGCGGCTCGCAGTGACTTTAAATTTTACTTCCAAAACTTAATAGCTAAGTAGTTAAAAACCATTAACCCATCCATAACCTAGTCTTGATAGAGATTATATAAGTCATGGACATGACCAAATACTATCAGCAATATATGGCAGCCGAAAAATCTGCTTTTATGGCTACGCCAGCTTTATATAGATCATCGGATACTTTTGCATTGAAAGCAGATGAATTTGAAAGTAGCGCCAATGTTTCTTTCCAGCAAGCAGTAAATGAAGTCGATATCCTCAAACTCGGTGATACACTGGCTTACCCGAGTGAAATGCTCAAAGGCAAAATCATGAATATCCTGATGTCTGACATCATGATAGATGATCCAGTAGTGAAACAGGCTTATCAAAAGGACAAAGAAGCTCGAGTAAAAAAAGCAATCGAAGGTTATAACAAACAATTAGAATCACAGCTCAAAATGATGGCGAAAATGAAAGCCGTAGTTAATCACGAAAGAGCTAAAGGTGAACAGTTGCAAAGACTCTATGGAAGCGAGATTGGCGCAAGTAAAGAAACCTCTGAAGACAAATCTAGCTCTATGGCAGAAATCGAAAACGCATATCTAGTAGGTCCAGATGATATTGCTCTTGCTTAGGCTTTAACCAATTTATAACTTAGAGATGCATAGATAACTATATGAGTCAACAGCAAGTTACATATCAACCTGGAACGGTTTCTACAAAACTGGTTCGTGATTTGGAAAAGGGCCAAGCATTATCAACTGCAATCAAAAATACCGGAATTAGTTCTCCCGGAAAATCCATCCATAATCTTCGCTCAGAAGAAAGTCCATTCTCAAAATCAATTAATGGTGATACTAGACCAGATGCTTTTCTTGATGCACAAAACAATCCTGCAAAAGCGAATGAAGAAAGGTCAGTAAAAGACTTTAAGCAAGCTGCTTTGTCTAGATCACGTATAGAAGAATTCGCAAAAAAAACATATCAACAAGCATCAACTGCCGCTCAAGCAGTAGCTACAATGCTCTTACCCCATTTGTCTGGCAAATATGGTTTAAGTTTTTTGGCAATAGGCTCTAATTTAAAAGATCCTAGTAATCCGCAAGCACAAAAAGAACAAGCAGAGGCTAAATTAATGAATCTAGTGCAAAACCCAGATCAGATTCCAAAAATAATGATGGA
This sequence comes from Candidatus Caenarcanales bacterium, assembly GCA_021299565.1. Lineage (GTDB taxonomy): Bacteria > Cyanobacteriota > Vampirovibrionia > LMEP-6097 > LMEP-6097 > JAJTHA01. The sequence goes on along the minus strand of JAJTHA010000058.1, from coordinate 2,655 downwards.
TGTGATTGGCGGAAAAATTTCTGAGGATAAAAAACTAGCAAAAGCCAATGGTGACGATAAAGCTTTGGCGGATATCGAAAAAACAGAAGAAAATCTAAATCCAATTTTTGATGCCCTAAATGATCTTCAGGGCAATGGCTCTCATGAAAAGCTTTTTGGTTTAGTTGCCAAAATGTCTTATGGCGAAATCGAAGCTATCGGACCCAAATTCAAAGAGTTGATTTCTGGATATAAAGACTCTTTGTTTAATATCATGCAAACACAAAAGCGCTATGTGGGAATTACCAAAGACGTTGAGTCTAAATTTTTAAAAAATTCTGGTATTGATCCTAAGGTAGATAGAGCTGAGTTTAGAAATTGTTACGCTAGAAAGGGAGGAGAGATTGCTGATCGAAATTATGGTGGGATTTTAGGCAAGATGTTTAACTATATGGAAGATGCTGTTGCTATAGCCGGCGCGCCATTTGAGTTTAAGCCAAACGAATATGGAGTTTCTGGATCAAGTTTAACTATCCGTAGATTATTGCCAGAGTCCTTAGCTCCTGCTCAAAACCGTACTTACACCGGCGTTGGTCTTGATGAGCGTAATCCAATGCCAGGATATGTTTATGTGGATTCTGAGATACCGATACGCGGTGATCTGCCAGTAGATGATATGTACTGTTAACCGCCTTTGAGGGTCATAAATCTATCAGGAAATTCTTCCATCAATTTTTCTGTAAACTTCATTTTGTTTTTTTGAAAAGCCTGACCAAAAGTGTTGCGATCACCGCCACCACCAGGCGCTTCATGACAAAGTCCGCAATTGGCAAGTTCAGGTTTTTTGGTAGTTAATTGTTTGTATGCTTTGAGATATTCAGGGAATGCTTTAGCTGGCATCACACATAAAAACAAGGACAAAATCAGTAACGCTATTTGCATGAATAGGATTTTAGCATTTTTGCTAGAATGAAAAATTCATGAAACTAGCCTTACATTGGAGAATATTTATTGGTTTAGTGGCGGGGGCCCTTCTAGGTTATTTCTTTTCGATTAATGCTATAGATAATGCAAACCCAAAACTTGGCTTTTTAGAATTAGCGCACATCACTTGGATGGGTGATTTGTTTTTGAAGCTTCTTAAAGTTATTGTTATCCCGCTAATCATGTGCTCAATTATTAGTGGTGTTAGTCATATCCCTATAAAGAGTCTTGGGCAGATAGGAGTAAAAACTTTATTGGTGTTTAAAGGACAGATGCTTTTGTCTGCAATTTTGGGTTTGGTTTTTGTAAATATTTTTAAGCCTGGCTACTATATTGATCTCCATAAAATTTTGGATAGTGGTATTCATGGAGAAGAAGTCAAATTTATCACTGATGCCAAAATGGGTGTTAGTGATTTGATGCTAAGCATGCTTCCTGAAAATATTTTTGCAGGCTTGGCGCATGGAGACTTGGTTCCGATAATTATTTTTTGTATTGTAAGCGCGGTGGCGCTTGCTAGTGTGCCTGGAGGACAATCCATTCTCAAGCATGTGCAAACTCTTTTGTCGGCAATTTTGCTGGTGACGCATTGGGTGATGGAACTTGCTCCATTTGGTGTTTTTGCGCTGATTACCAAAACTGTTGCTATCGGTGGTATAGATTCGCTTTCGCAATACGGTGCTTTTGTGATGACTGTTTTGGGCGCTTTATTTACTTTGCTGTTTGTAGTTGGTAGCTTAATGGTTCATTTTGGGACAGACTTCACTCCGATTCAATTTTTTACAGGAATGAGAGAAGCTATGCTGACAGCATTTTCTACTTCTAGTTCAGCTGCTACTATTCCGGTTTCTCTCGAAACTGTTGAAAAAGAGTTTGGAGTTCCTGAAAGAGTTGCTAGTTTTTTGATTCCGCTTGGTGCCACTATGAATATGAACGGCGCTGCTATTTATGAAGCAGTTGTGACTTTGTTTATTGCACAGGCATGGCTCCCGGAGCCGCTTACATTAGGTGAGCAGGTTTTTGTGGTGTTTATGGTTTTGGTTGCGACTTTTGGCACGCCAGGAATCCCGCATGGTAGTCTCGTGACTCTTGCTGTTGTGTTTCAAGCCGTAGGTCTTCCGCTTGAAGCTATTGGTGTGATTCTTAGTATTGATCGTATTCTTGATATGACTCGTACTATGGTTAATGTTACTTTTGATTGTCTTTCATGCTTGATGCTAAACAAAATGATCAAATTTGATGATGTTGATGATGCTTTAATACAAGATACAGCGCATAAACCTCTAGCGGCTCATTAAATATATGCAGGCAGTTTTTATTAGTGCTACTGATACCGGAGTTGGTAAAACTTATTTTTCTATTGAGTTGATTAAAAGCCTCATTGATTCTGGGTCTTTCAAAGCTAGTGAAATAGCGTATTATAAGCCAATCCAAACCGGCGGCTCTGGTCATTGCGAGGAGCAGACGCAGTCTGCGACGTGGCAATCTCATAACGAAGAATTTGTTTTTGACACTGCTGCCGTCGCTAAAGCAAATTTAGGAATTGATATTTTCAATTCTTACAGTTTTGAGTTTCCAGCTTCACCCGACTATTCTAGTAAGTTGGAGCTTAGTTGTCATTCTGAGACAAGCGAAGCGCAGTCGAAGAAGCTCATCAATATTTCAAAAATTATTGATGATTATAATGCTTTG
>JAJTHA010000144.1 GCA_021299565.1 Candidatus Caenarcanales bacterium | reverse complement strand
GCTGCAGCAACTAATAGCGGTAAAGTTTTTTATATTCGCAAAACTGACGCAAGTGCTAACAGGGTGATTTTGGATGGAAATGCATCTGAGACTATTGATGGTGCACTTACATATAACATCACCGTTCAAAATGAAACTATTACAGTCCAATCTGATGGCACAAACTGGCTGATGATTTAATTTGCCAAGCAATTCGGGTCATCGCGAGATTTGCACAGCAAATCGTGGCGATCCAGGGATTGGAAGTGCACTGGACTGCCGCGCTGCTTCGCAGCTCGCAGTGACTTTAAAGTACAATCTCAAGTTCTAATGACGGTGACAAGTCTAAAATACCGTAATACAATGAATTGGTGCCCTTAAACAAGGCTAGCTCGAAAATTTATTACAAAAAACGAAGTGAAAGAGGTTTCACGTTGTTTTTTGCGGTTGTGCTTTGCGTAACTTTTGCCGGGCTACTATTTATGGTGTTTTATTTTCTTAAGCTCAACACCGCAGAAACTCTCAAAAATCTCAATCGCCAGCAAGCTTACTATATAGCCGAATCTGGTAACAATAGAGCCATGGCGCAGCTCAATGTCAAATCTTTGCCTGATATTGATCTTGCTGATCTAGAAGTAGATGAAAACGACCCGATTGCCGAAGATGATCCTTTTGATGATGAAGGGGAATTTTTTGATGAAGACATGGAAGACGATTTTTTTGGAGACGATGAAGATTTCGACGAAGAAGAAAAAGTATTTTTAGCAAAAATCCCTCGTTATATCAATTTTTATCTAAAAAATCCATTTTTTGTAAATATCGACTCCGGACAAATTATCTCCGAAGCGCAATATTACAGCATGATTAACCAACAGCAAGCTCGTATTCAAACCAACAAACAAGCTGCCGAAAGAGAAGGAGAGACCTATCAAGTCAATGAAATTTTAATAGAAGAACTATTTTTCCCGCTACCAGAAGTAAACGTACAAAAGATCGGGAATATCAAATTTGAAAAAGGCACTCACCTGAAACCTGGTATCAAAATTCTTCTGGCAGAAAAATCTCCTATCAAGCTCAAACAAAAAGATATCATCGATGAATATACTGGCGAAATCACAAATCAAATAGAAAGCCGCCCTAGAGCGATTTTGAGGGCAATTAGTCCCAATTATATTGAACCAGGTGAGCAAGCAGAAGTTAAATTTGACGGTGATAATTTAGAAGGAGTGCTTCCTGAATTCAATAGCGCAGATCTAGTGATTTTTAGAACTGATGAAGCTTACGCTAGTATCGCTGCGACCGAGCAAGCCAAGCCAGGGAAAATAAGAGTAAAACTAGGACCCAATCAAGCAGACTTTTTCATAGTGCCAGCTCAAATACAAGACTACGATAGTCCAATTATTAATGATGTGATTCTTGAAAAGCCTCTAGCTGGTTCTAATCAATTTACCTATATAGGTAATAAAGACAAAATAGAAGGAGTCAAAATCAAAGGAGAATTTCTCAGTAATGATAATTTGCCTCCTGTAATAGTCCCAGATGGTCACGGAATATCAATTGACATTGTCTCATTCACTCCAAACGAAATCATAGTAAATATCAGCACCGCAAAACCGAGTGCAGGTTTGCATTATTTCTCAATTTTTACTCAAGGTGGTCAGAGCACTAGCTGGTCCTTCAATGTAGAAAGCCCACTTGCAGAAAGCAATGAAGATCCTTTCACTGCGACCTATTCAACGGTTTTGACTTTGCTGGAAGTTAATTCTTTATCTAATTTACCAATTAGATCATTAGTCGAAAGCTCAGCGAGAGGCAGACCCGCAAGCAGTGGTGATGATAACGCATCTGGCAACTCTAAGCGACCAGCTAGTGCAACACAAGCAGACTCAAATGCACCAAGACGCAAGAACTTCGATTTATTGAGATCCGATCTAGAGCTGGTTTGGAAAGCAGAAACAGTCTCCACAGTAAATAAAAAAAGCTATAAAGAAACTCGCATTATCAGAAGATCGGTACCAAGAGCCGAAGCGGCTCTCATCACCAACACTGAATTAAGCTTTGGACAAAGTAGCTTGGTAATTGAAGGTCAACTCGAAGCACAAACAAAATTGCGTGATTATACTTCCACCGGCGATAAAGAGATTCCGGTTGAAGGCGAAAGCCCAGAAGATCTAGATACTAGAGCCCGCTCAGAAGACGACGATGCTCCCCGCTCACCAATTGGAAGTGCGGTTATTGAAGAGCTTGGACTTGGCAAAAAAGACAAATCCCCTGCTTCCAAAGGTTTCACAACCGGTGGGATAGTATCTATCGTTTCTCAAAATCGCAGTAATTCTTATAGCGATTTTGGCTTTGTTGAATCAATGGGACCTGATTACATAGTAGTTAGAGAACCAGGATTTCAAGAAAGCCATTTCACTGGTGATGAATTAATTCAATTCATTCCCGCGGTAATAACACCAGAAGAACTGTCAGAGAGAGACGCACAAAGAAGCTTAGATCCTCCTGGTGCTGTTGCATATGTACCGGGAAGATTACCTTTTGAATATGTTTTTAGAACTCAATTAAGAAAACTAATTGCATGGTCTGAAAACTACACAAGCGACACATCAGTGCCTAACGATATTAATCAATTGTACGAAGGATACTTTGGATTAAATATCATAGAAGGCGTTCCTAGCTATACCGGCGCTAATGCTCTTTATGGACAAGGCGCACTAATTATAGATACTACATCTGGTGGTAGAAATCCTTTTGGTGGAGTGGTTACTATCGGCGGCAGCTCTAAGATACCAAGTATGTTTGAGGGAGTGATTTATATCATTGGTGGTGTTCAAATAGTGGGTCCTGTTGAAATTGCTGGAGCAATAATTGTAAATGCACCAGGAGAAAACGTTCAGCTAAGACTAGGAGGCTCAGGCAATATTACTTATGACGAAAACGCCATCAGAAAATCAATTTTACATTTGCCATTTACCGAAGAACAAAGAACCAGAAGATTAGAAACAGCAAAAAGCCAAGAGGAGATATTAGATGGTACTAAGAAAAAATAGATCTAATATAAATCAAACTAGAAAAGAGCTTGGTGTGACCTTAATTGAGTTATTGGTATCCCTTGTCATTATTTCTGTAATTCTTGTGCCGATTTTAGGCTTTTATAATTACTCACTAAAAGAAACAAATATCAAACATCAACAAACTCAATTGAGATTTTTGGCTTCTGAAGAAATTGAGAAAATTATTTCTTTGCCTTATTTTGATAGATCGATTGAAGCTTACGGAAGCTTTGCGGGCAAAACTAGTTTTTATGAAAAAGATGACTACATCGTAAAAGTCAATGTAATTTTGCTAGATCCTGCAACTGGTGAAGTGCCAGAAATCTATCCAGTGTCTCGCGAACAAGACACACGCCTCAAACGAATCACCGTCAGCGTTGCACGCCGTGATAGAGTTGGCGGGCAAGTGGATATGATTTATCTCAAGAGTCCGTAAGCTTAAAACTTATCAAAGACTAAATCTAAAACTTTAAAGTCACTGCGAGCCGCGAAGCGGCGTGGCAGTCTAGTTTACCTTCAAGCTCTGGATCGCCACGATTTGCTGCGCAAATCTCGCGATGACTTCAAACTAAAAGCTTTAACCATTCATATTATTATCAAAGACTCTCTATAAAAAGTTCAAAGAACTTTGACACATATAAATAGCACCATCATAAATACAAGCAATAGCATCTATTGAATTTGGCGCAGCGGTAAGAGTCGGAGCAGTTGCACCCGCCCATTTAACGGCAACCGGCCAGCCTGTGATAATTCTAGAGCCAGTTGCATCTTGCTTAATTTGTAAAACCAAACTCGCAGGTCCAGTAGGCGCAGTAAAAGTCACATTGGTTACGTTGTGAGCTAAAGTAATTGTTTGCTTATTTCCAAGTTGCCAATTGATTGCAATTGAAGCACCAGAAGTATTTGAAGGTAATGAGCTGAAAGTATAAGTCTGTGAAGTTACAGCAGGAAATGTCCCAAGTCTAATTAGGGCTACTCCATTACTTAAATTTGTGAGCGTAGCACCATTCAAAATGATATTTTTGACTTTTGATACTGATGGTGATCCATCTTCTTCCTGGACGGTTAAAGGGATAAAAGTAGCTTGAGCTCCAAGAGAGCTAAACAGCGATACCACAAAGCAAAGCCATATTAAAAAAGATTTACAGGACATAAGGCTAAGTATACCAAAAAGATTAATTAATAGATAATATTATATATAGTGCGCAAATTAGTTCTATTAAGTATATTAATTTTCATCATCATTAACAAAGTTAACGCTGCTTGGTACAACCAAGGCTGGAATAACCGCATCAAAATCACCATTCAAAAATCACAGGTAAATGGCTCAGTTAGTGATTTTCCTGTTTATATAAATCTCGATGATTTACCGGATAGTTTTTTTGATAACTGCAACAATAATGGTTCTGACCTGAGAGTCACTCTTGGTGATGGTTCTAGCGAGCTTGCGCGAGAAATAGTTTTTGTCGACAAAACAGCCAACCTTGGTGAACTATGGTTCAAAGCTCCTTCACTAACCAGTTCTACTAATGGTGAGTTTTATATTTATTATGGCAACAGTTCGGCAAGTGAACCTGGAGCTGCCACTACTCATGGCTCTCAAAACGTCTGGTCTAATGGCTTTGTGGCGGTGTATCACATGAATGCTGTTACTAATGGTACGGCGAGCGTGTTGGATTCTACGAGTTATGCTAGACATGGAACACCAAGAGGTGGCATGGCAACATTGTTAAATTCACAACTTGGAAAAGGTATAGATTACGATGGAGTCAATGATTATATAAGCATTGCTGCATTAAACATGACTACAAACAACATCAGCTTTACAGCTTGGGTTAATGGCATTAAAACTAATTCTTATACTGGAATCCTAATGTCACGAGATGCAGTTCAGCCGGTTGGCATGGGATACAATACAAGTCCTAATAACCTGACATATACCTGGAATGATAATAGTTTTTCCACTTTTACCTGGAACGGACCAATAATACCAAACAATACTTCAAGTTATATTGGAATTTCTATAAATCCCTCCAAAACATCTGGATACTCATGTAGTAGTGGTTCGTGTAATGAAGTTGTCAATTCTATCGCCCATATAAGCCAAACACTTGGCACAGAATTTATTATCGGGGGTGACACTTGCTGCTGGGGGAGGCTTTACGATGGTCTCATGGATGAGATTAGAATTGCATTGAAATCACGAAATAGCAATTGGATTCAAACTGAATACAACAACCAAAACTCACCAAATACTTTTTATGTAATAAATCCAATTGAAAGTAATTTTCATGTTGCCAACCCTTATAAAATCAAAATCACAATCAATAGATCACAGGTAAACGGTTCAGTGACTGAATTCCCGGTTTACGTCAATCTTGATCATATGCCTAGTCATTTTTTCAATAATATAAAATCCAGTGGTGCTGATATCAGAATCACTCAAAGCGATTTAGTCACAAGAGTGCCAGTAGAACTTGTTTCACTTGATAAAGCAACAAGCAACGGTGAATTATGGTTTAGGGCTAGTGCTTTAAGTTCAACGACTAATTCAGATTTCTATCTTTGGTATGGCAATAACGGTGCGACAATGCCAACTGCAAGTTCGCCTTATGGCTCTCAAAACGTCTGGTCAAATGGTTTTGTGGCGGTTTACCATATGAACCAAAATCCTTCTGGTGGAGCGGCTTCTATACTAGATAGCACACGCAATCAGCATCATGGTACACCAGCAAATTTCACTTCAAACGATCTAATCGAAGGTCCCGTTGGGAAAGCATATGACTTCAGTGATGCAAATAATCAAATTGATCTTAACTTGCATGCACTAATGCCAGTAACACTTACTACATGGAGTAAATTTGAAACGACCCCCAATGGTGGATTATTTACAGCAAAGAATGATCCTTTAAGAGGGGTGTTGATTTTGGTGAATTATTTACTCCCATATTTGAATCCAAATAATTATCAATATGCAAGTGGTGCTGGGACTATTACCCTGAATTCTTGGGATTACTATAATTTCGTCTTCCCGTCTTCAAATGCTGCTGATATAAGAACTTACAAAAATAATATTGATATTAGTAGCTCAACACCTCATACAGGAACCGAGAATTCTTTCAATGGACTCGTTTTTGGCAGTGGTTATAATTACTTTGATGGATTTGCTGATGAGATTAGAGTCGCTTCAAAAACTAGATCTTTAGACTGGATCACAACCGAATACAACAACCAAAACTCCCCAAATACTTTCTACACAATCACTCCTATCAATAACTCAAATATTTTCTGGGGAGTGAGTCCATGAAAAAATTTACTTTGGTATTTCTGCTAATAATTCTTTTTGCAAACTCAAGTCAGGCCGCCTGGTACAACCAAGCCTGGAATAACCGCATCAAAATCACTGTTAATAAATCTCAAGTCAATGGTTCTGTAAGTGATTTTCCTGTTTATATAAATCTCGATGATTTACCAGATAGTTTTTTTGACAATTGCAAGAATAATGGTTCTGATCTAAGAATCACTCTTGGTGATGGTTCTAGCGAGCTTGCGCGAGAAATTGTTTTTGTTGATAAAACTGCTAACGCAGGTGAACTATGGTTCAAGGCTCCTTCACTCACTAGTGCTAGCAACGGAAATTTTTATATCTATTATGGCAACAGCTCAGCTACTGAGCCAGGAGCAGCTACCAGCTATGGCTCTCAAAACGTCTGGTCAAATGGCTTTGTGGCGGTTTATCATATGAACGCACTTACAAACGGGGCAGCTAGTGTTTTGGATTCGACTAGCTTTGTAAATCATGGAACGCCAGTTGGTGGTATGAGCAGTGGAACCGATTTAATAAGCGGTAGAATTGGAAATGCTATAGATTTTGATGGGACTAATGACGCCATTAATATTGGAGGCTCAGTTTCATCACAATTTAATGGGAATAGTTTTAGTGTAAGCCTTTGGGACAGAAGACAATCGATAAATTCTGACCATTACATGTTTGGCAAAAATACAGGAAGTCCAGTTAATCAAAATTTAATTCTCGGTTACAGATTAAATAATGTTTATACGTTTGCATTTTATGGCAATGATTTAGACACAGTTTCAACATATACGACAACAAATACATGGAGGTATTGGCATGCAACTTATAATGCGAATAGCAATTCTAGAATGCTCTATCAAGATGGAAATTTGAACGTTTCAGGCACCTCTTCTTCAGATTTAACTGGAACAGGCACTTATTTCATTGGGGCTGCTATTACCAATTATTATTCTGGTTCACTTGATGAGTTACACATTGCAAGAAAAGAACGCAATCGAAATTGGATTCGTACAGAATACAACAACCAAAACTCACCAAATACTTTTTATACAGTAAACGGCGAAGAAAGTAATTTGAATGCAAGCAACTTTCCGCACAAACACAAAATTACTATCCTTGCCGCAAAAGTAAATGGTGATCTGGAAAATTTCCCAGTCTATGTAAATTTAGATCATCTTCCTAATAGTTTTTTTTCAACAGTAGATGCTAATGGTGCTGATATAAGAATAACGACTAATGATCATATTACTCAAGTTCCTTTTGAGTTGGTTGAGCTAGATATCGTCAATCGCACTGGAGAACTGTGGTTCAGGGCTGATTACATTTCATCAACGACTGACACCAATTTTTATCTTTGGTACGGCAATCCAAATGCTAGTGCTTATACTAGAGACAATCAGTTTGGCTCGGAAAATGTTTGGAGCAATGGGTATGTGGGAGTTTGGCATTTAAGTGAAGATCCAACAACGAACATTATTGATTCTACTTCTTACCAAAACAATGGAAGTCAAATTGGCTCTATGACTAATTCAGACTTAGTTACTGGTCTCATGGGCTCCGCATATGAATTTGATGGAACTGATGATTACGTACAAGTCTCTGATCACAATAGTCTTGATTTAGTGGGTACTGATTTTACAGTTAGTGCATGGGCTAAACCTAGACCAAACCCAGGTCAAATGATGGCTGTTACCAAAAAGAATACAGCTTGGAGTCAAAATGATGGTTGGCAGCATTATTACATCAGCTTTTGGGGCGGGGCATCAGGCTTTATGGGATATGGGACCAGTTTTAGTCAGCATTATTTAAATAATTATTTCGACGAAGGAGCATGGCATTACTGGGCTACAACAGGTGTCTACGGAGGATCAACAAACATCATAAATTACGTTGATGCTTCTTCCGTTGGATCCAATAGCGTAACGAATATAACAAATAGTACTGATTACTTATGGTTAGGTGCAAGAGATTCCGGTGAAAGCGTTGATGGATTGATGGATGAGATTCGAATTGCAAATAAAGCAAGATCCATAGACTGGATCTCCGCCGAATTCATTAACCAAAACGAAGCAGAGAATTTTTATAATATTGATAATGGTATTGAAGATAGCTTTGATTCAAGCAAATTTCCCCACAAAATCAAAATCACAATTAATAGATCACAGGTAAACGGCTCGGTGACTGAATTCCCGGTTTACGTCAATCTTGATCATATGCCTAGTCATTTTTTCAGTATCGTGAAATCAAATGGCGCGGATATCAGAATCACTGAAAGTGATTTAGTTACAAGAGCGCCATTAGAACTTGTTTCGCTTGATAAAGCAACTACCAACGGTGAATTATGGTTTAGGGCAAGCTCACTTAGTTCAACGGCTAATTCTGATTTCTATCTTTGGTATGGCAATAACGGCGCGACAATGCCAACTGCAAGTTCGCCTTATGGCTCTCAAAACGTCTGGTCTAATGGTTTTGTTGCGGTTTATCATATGAATGCACTTACTAATGGGACGGCGAGTGTTTTGGATTCCACAAGTTTTGCTAATCATGGAACGCCTTATGGTGGCATGACAGCAGGTTCTGATCTAGTTACTGGTAGAACGGGTACAGGGATTGATTTTGATGGCGTCAATGACATGATAGACATCAATAATGATGCAGAACTACAAATTGGCTCTGGGACTATGTCTGCTTGGCTAAAGACAGCTGATGCTGGAGCGAGTGATAGGGGAATAGTTACTAAGCAAGCGGCATATGGTGCTTTTCTGAGATCCAATATTTATAATATTTATGACTGGAATACTTTCTCAGATAAAAGCAGTTCGCAAAATCTAGCAAATAACGCTTGGAGATATACTGCCGCTAGCTTTCAAAGTGGGATTGCCTTTGGCTCCAACCTCTATACGGATGGCGTATTAAGAGCTAGTCATACCATGACAGTCTTAAATCAAACAGTTAAACTTGCCATTGCTTCTGGCGCTCAAGCACCAGGATTTCAATTTTTCACTGGAAACATCGATGAAGTTAGAATCGCCAACAAAGCCCGCAATGCCAACTGGATCACAACCGAATACAATAACCAAAACTCACCAAATACTTTTTACTCAATCACACAAATCAATAACTCAAACAGTTTCTGGGGAGTGAGTCCCTAAATGCAAGAGCCTGTTCCTGCCATAACCACCCATGCACCATTGAGATAAACGCATGCAGCTTGTGTCCCATCTGAGTCGATATAAATATCTCCAGAAGCTGGAGAACCAGGAGCAGAAGATCTTGGAGTCAATCTCATTACATCATTAACATGCAAAGCTCTTTGCGGGCTATCAGTGCCGATACCAATATTAGATTCTACATATAAATTACGGTGAGAATAAACATTACCTACGCTACTCACAGCAACGGTACCATTACTGGTAGCATCAGTTAATGTGTATGGTGAATCGCTTCGACCCAAATTTGTAAATGTTGTAACCAAGAATTTAGTATTAGTATTTGCTGCAACCCCAAATAAATATTCATACGGTCCATATTGTCTAACATAAAGATCAAAGCCAAGGTAAGAATCTCCGTGACCACGACCAAGAGCATTTGGCACCATTTTTGACCAACTCGTAGAAAGCTGATTATAGCCGCCTTGAAATAAATAATTCTTGGTTCCCGAATGATGCCCTGTTATTGATTGCACTTGAATCAACTGTGAAATTACCCCTTCATAGTCCAAAATACGAGCGATAGGTTGTATTTGTCCCGCTAAAACATTTG
>JAJTHA010000170.1 GCA_021299565.1 Candidatus Caenarcanales bacterium | reverse complement strand
TTGGCTGATTATGATATACCTCAAGCTGATCGTTATTGGGACTGGGATCTCGCCCCGCTTGGTGAGCTTGATAGTAACTATTCTATGATGCTAAAAGTTCTTGCAAAAGTTCTTTAGTTTAGGTTGTTTTGCTTCCCCAAATATAATCTCTAAGTGCCAATGAATTATTTTGTGGACTATTAGGATCATTCGTTATATATCCTTGATTTATTGCATAATTTAGAAGACCTAACCACTGCTTTACTTCAAGCCCAAGTGCTTTGATTTGAGGAAGCTTAAATTCTTCACCTGCTGGTTTAGGTTTCTTTGCGAGATCAGTCAAAAGTATTTCATTAGGATCTTGTTCTTGCAATTGAGTTATTGTTTTTGGTTCTTGTGTGGTTTTTGCTTCTTGTATTGATTTGGCATAAGCATTTAACGACTCAATTTTGGTATCTGATATATGTCCAAGCAATTTCGCAACCATGATAAGTTCAGCTAGGGTTAATAGATCTAAGTTGCTCTGAGGATAATAGCTTAATGTCTCATCTGTTCTGATGATTTTGTTTTGATTCTCTTCCATTTTATTTATGTATAGTTGCATTAATTTGTCCTTGAAATCTCTAGAGGCTAAAACCAGTCTTTCGAGTTGTTTTAGAGGACTTGCTTTAATTTCATTTAAGCCTGCTGCTTGCAATAGTGTTCTTAGATTCTCTTCGTTAATACCAATATCAAGAAGTGTAAAATTGTATAATCTTTTTGTGGAATCAAAAAGAGATTGCAAACTGGTATATTTATCCGGATTATCAAGTATTTGGTTTAATTGCTCAGTATTGATGTCGCAAGAATTACCGTTTCTTTCTAATATATTGCATAATTTCTTTTTATCTAGTCTAGTCTCTTTGCGGCAATCATCTATGACTTGCTTCAAATTTAATATAGGGCAATTGTCACCCCAGATATAAGCGGAGATTCTTGCAGCAAGATTATCTCCAAAAATTTCCCTTAGTTCATTTAATGCCTGATCTAATTTATCTTTGTTTTGCTGATAAAACTCTTGTCGTTCAATTTCCTGAAGGGAGATTTTCTGTGGATATTTTTCTCTTAAGGCATAAAAGAAATCTATCATTTCAGTCCCAAGTAGTTTCTCGGTTTCAATTAGTCTTTGTCCAGACAACGTATAACCCTGGGTTAATGGTTTAGATCGGTGAAAAAAAGATGATCCTAGCATAGAAGCTCTGCTAGTATTTTTTTCATTTCCAAATCCAGAGTCCATGGGGCTAAGATTCCAAATTTTCACAGCAAGATCTTTGTCTGATTTATAATAAAAACTGAGAGATTTGATATCACTGTCATTTGCGAGCACGTCTTCATGATTTTTAGGACAAAAAGGATATTTTTTTCTGATAGATGATATTAATTCTTTGTCACTCTTTTTCTTTGCCGGTGCTATCTCTTGATCGTCTGATTTGCCAAAGATGTATTCGATAAGTGCATCTTGTGTTGAGATAGTTGTGTTGAAATTAAATATGCTGGAGATCTTTATTCGCTCTTTGTCATGAAATTCTTTTGTAAATTGATGTTTTATACGCGTTTGGATAAGTTCTCCAGGTTTTCTTTGATGTTTCTTTTTTATCTTTTCAACGAAAGCATTCAATCTATTTTCAAGCTCAATATCAACCTGTAAACGTGCATTGTCCCAAATCAAATTGATCATATCTTTTTCTTTAAGGTTTACACTTGTTAAATTTCCATCTTGCGCTAATTTATTTAGTGTTGCAAGTTTGACAGGTAGAGCAGTTACATAATTTAGTTTAGAGGGTTTATTGGGATGTGCTTTGAGTAAAGCTTCTTTGGCTTGCTCAAAATTTTCAAAGCGAGAACCCGTCAGCATCTCTCTTGAGCAAGCAATGATTTCTTCTTTGATATCAAAGTTAAATTCAGAGCTATCAAGACCATTTAAGTCTTCTCCAAGTCCGGTGAATATAATTTCTGGATGCTGCGGTGAGTCTTTGGATTCATCATTTTGTTTACCAGTAATAATTGTTTCTAGTCTTTCGTCATGTAGAGCAAGTGAACTAATTACTTCTATTAATCCTTTGAATGAAGGACTATCGGTGTCTGGTTTGCCGTCAGCTTTAAGCATTATAGGTAGTACTATATAGCCTGTATCTTTTTTCGGATTATTCGGATCTTTTCTCATTGCCCTACCAGCAGCTTGCACTATATCAACTTTGGCTTCTTTGCTTTTTGGATCAGCAAATACAACGCAGTCAATAGATGGAACATCCACTCCTTCAGAAAGACATCTAGCGTTAGAAGCAGTAGATCGGCCTATCGCATTTTTGAATTTATCAAGAATTTGATTACGTAATTTTACTGGCATAGTGCCATCTACGTAATAACTATCCTGATTACCGGTTAATATTTTTCTTGTTTTAGCAAAATATTCGGCTCCCTGTCTCCTTGAATGAAAAGTTAGAGCTCTTCTGAGTCCATTGTTGTGCATGAATTGTTCTAAAGCGACACAGCTAGCAACTGATCTTAAGTCAACATCCTTCATTTGAATTTGGTTTTTTTCAAGAATTTTATTAGTTTGACCAGGTTTGATCCCAAGTACGACAAGTTTGTATTCTACAAGTATTTTTGCTGCAATTGCTTCAGCAAAACTCATTCGATGAAACTCTGGTCCATAAATACTTTCATCGTTCATTCCAATAAGTTCGCCAGATTTTTCTGAAAGTATCCTTTCCGTTGCTGTCATATACAATCTTTTTTTAGATCTAAGATTTTCGTTATTATGCATTTGAGTGAAAAGATTGCCCTCTTGTCCAGTTGTTTTATGAGCTTCATCAGCGATAGTCAGATCAAACTCAATGTCATTGTCTTTCATCGCTTCAATGATTTTGGGTAAACTTTGATAAGTTGCAAAAACTACAGATTCATCATTGTTATCAAGAAAGCGTTTGATGACTTCAGGATCATTGCTGACTTTCGAATCTCTCAGAGCTTCAAACTCTTCATGTTCAGATTCACTATCATTTTCTTCTTTGCTTGAATCAACTCCGGGATCGGAACAAACACAGAGATAATCGTAGTTTGATGATTTTTGCTCCTGCCATCTGTCTTTGGTTTGTTTAACAAGTGCGATGGAAGGAAAGAGTATTAGAGTTTTTTTCGGTTTTAGTTTTTCTTTAATCCAAAGTGCTGTTTCAGTTTTACCCGTGCCGCAGGGAAGAATTAATTTGCCCCTATCGTGATTGTTGAACCCTGCAATAACTTTTTCAATAGCTGTTTTTTGATGGGGTCTAGCTTGGTGTTTTTTACTAAGTCTTGCTAAAGCAGCGAGACCTTTTTGAAAACCTTGCACTATATCAATTTGATTTGAACTAAGAATTTCCTCTGTTCCTGATGAAGTTGATGTTGAATCATCAGTC
>JAJTHA010000093.1 GCA_021299565.1 Candidatus Caenarcanales bacterium | reverse complement strand
CGCTCTCGAAGGAGAAGATCTGTTTGAAGCTGCTAAGCATAAGGGTTTGACTATTTTTTATGAAGCTGCAGTTGCTGGTGGTATTCCAATTATTTCTACTCTCAAGCAAAGCCTTCAGGGTAATCGCATTGAAAAATTAATGGGAATTATTAATGGTACTACCAACTATATTTTAGATAGCATGAAACAAGACAATAAAAGTTTTGATGATGCTCTAAAAAACGCTCAAGCATTGGGTTTTGCTGAGTCAAATCCAGCCAATGACATTGAAGGTCACGATGCTGCTTACAAAATTGCAATTCTAGCTTCTATCATTTCTAATAAAAGAGTTGATGTGAATAAAGTCTATAGAGAAGGCATTACCAAAATCACTACGCAGGACATCAAATCAGCAGATAAAAGAGGTTTTACCATTAAGCTTTTGGGTATTATTGAAAACACCAGCGACCAACTTGACATAAGAGTTCATCCAGTATTAGTGCCAATGAGCAACCCACTTTCAGCCGTCAAAATGGAAAACAATGCAATCTTGATCAAAGGTAATGCTGTTCAAGAACTCACACTCATTGGCAAGGGCGCGGGCTCTTTGCCTACTGCAAGCTCAGTGTTCGGGGATGTATTAATTCTGGCTTCACAATTGTCACAAGGTGCCAAACCCAATCCTCAATTTACTTGTAAGCATACTGCTTATGCAAAAATGAAAGACATAGACGATGTCAAAAACAGTTTTTATATTAGAGTTGCCATGCACGATAAAGTTGGGGTCTTAAAGGATCTTGGTGAGATCACCAGTAAAAATGGAGCTAATGTTAAATTCATCGATCAGTATGATGTTTATGGTGAAGAAGCTAAAGCCGATTTTATAATTGATCCAATTACTGAAAAAGCAGCTAAACAAATGATTAAGGATATCCAGGCTTTGGACTCTATCAAGAATGTTGAAAGCATAATACGTGTATTATAATGAATCTTGTGCAAACGATAAGCAACACTAGTAATAGCTCTTCTATGAAACTTAAACGCAGTCATTTCAGTTGTGCGCTAACTCAAGCGGCAGCAGGACAAGAAGTAACAGTATCTGGTTGGGTGGCTACCAGAAGAGATCTTGGTGGCATAATTTTTATCGAGCTTCGAGACAACAGGGGTACTATCCAAGTGGTCGCTGATCCTAGCAAAAATCCACAAGTACACAAACACTTTGAAAAACTCAGATCTGAGTATGTGATTTCTTGTAAAGGTCCTCTTACCATTAGACCAGAAGGTTCTGAAAACCCAAATATGAAATCAGGTGCTGTGGAAATATACCCAACAGAAATCGAGATTTTGAACACATCAAAAGTTTTACCGTTTCAAATTGATCAAGCGGATCATGTCAACGAAGATCTTAGATTGAGATACAGATACTTAGAACTTCGCAACGATGGTAAGCGCATTCATTTACTTAATCGACACAAAATCGTGCATGCGATGAGAAACTATCTCAATGATCAGGGCTTTACGGAGATTGAGACTCCAATTCTTTCTAAATCCACTCCTGAAGGAGCTCGTGATTATTTGGTACCAAGTAGAGTTCACCCACATAATTTTTATGCTTTACCGCAATCACCTCAGCTCTATAAGCAATTGTTGATGATGAGTGGTTTTGAGAAATACTATCAAGTTGCAAGATGTTTTAGAGATGAAGATCTAAGAGCAGATAGACAACCAGAATTCACACAGATAGACTTGGAGTTGAGTTTTGTGGATCAAGAAGATATTATTAACATGGTTGAAGGCTTGATTGTGACAGCGTTTGATGCTGTTGGTTTCAAGGTGCAAGCACCATTTCCTCGCATGACTCACGCAGATGCCATGGGTTTTTATGGTTGTGATAGACCAGATGTGAGATTTGATATGAGACTTGTTGATCTTACAGATATCATGGCAAAAAGTGATTTCAAAGCTTTTGCTTCTGTCGCTAATGATGGTGGTATCGTCAAAGCGATTAACGTGAAGGGCGGCGAGAAAATGAGCCGTAAAGAAATCGATGATATTCGCGATCTTGCGATGACTTCTGAGTATGGCGCTAAAGGTCTTGCTTGGATTTTGTATCGCAAAACTGAAACTGGTGGAGTTGAACTTAATTCTCCAATCATCAAGTTTTTTAAAGAAGATGAACTCAAAGAAATCGAGACTAGATGCGGGGTTGAGCCTGGTGATCTAGTGCTTTTCTGTGCGGATAAAGAAGCTTTAGTGCTTCATGTTCTGGGTAAATTACGTTTGCATATCGCCAAAATTTCTGGTTTAATGGATCACAAAAACATCAAACTTTTGTGGGTTGTTGATTTCCCGATGTTTGAATATGATCCAAAATCAAAACGTTACAAAGCCAATCACCATCCGTTTACTATGCCTATGAGAGAAGATCTTGAGAAGCTTGATACTAATCCTGCTGAAGTTAAGACTTATGCCTACGATATAGTGTTTAATGGTATTGAACTTGGTGGTGGATCTGTACGTGTACACAACACAGAAATCCAAAGCAAAATTTTTGATGTTTTGGGTATCGACAAAGCTACTGCCAAAGAGCGTTTCGGCTTCTTGCTTGAAGCACTTGAGATGGGAGCACCTCCTCACGGTGGTATTGCTCTTGGTCTAGATAGATTTGTGATGCTTTTATCTAATACTGAATCTATTCGTGATGTAATTGCATTTCCAAAAAATCAAGCTGCTTTTTGTCCGCTTACTTCTGCGCCTTCTGCGGTTGATGAAGATCAACTTGAAGAGTTGGCTATGAGTTTGAGAGAGATTGGGTAGTTCAAAGAAAGATAGTGTGATCAACCTCAAAAGCCAGAGCAAGTTGCTTGGCAATTTTGGGAGATATTTTTCTTCGCCCTTTGATTAAATCATTTACTTTGGTTGGACTTAAATTTATTAGTCGCGATAGTTCTGCTTGAGTAATGCCTTTGACTTCTAGAAATGTTTCTATCAATTCAAATCCTTTGAAGCTATTGCGAGGATTCCAGTTGCTTTTGTCTTCTTGTGATAATTTGGATTCAAGAATTTTTAGTATCTGAATTGGATTTAAGCGGCCTCGTATATATTGTTCTAAGCATGAACTCATAACTGCAAGAAAATCCCAATTAATTTTTTGAACTTTTGCCATATGTCTTAATCCTCGTATTTATGTTTGCTTATTTCGTAGATATCGATTATTTTCACTTGATCATTAACTTCAAAAATCACTCTATATGCAATGTTTAATCTTATCGAATGATATCTTTGTAATTTACCTTTGAGTCTTTCGAGATGAAAACCAGGTGAATTAATCACTCCATCTAATCCTGCTGCCTGAACAATATATTTAAAGACAGCATATTTCTTTTTGCATTGAATCGGTAATTTATCGATGATTTTTTTGAATTTGTAATCGACGACCTCCCAACTCATATTATACCCAAAATCTACCCTTTTTATACCCTTTATGTTTTATTGTTTGAATAATAAAATATTCAGCACCCAAAAGTAAGGGGTCAACTGGTCAGCAGATGGTTAAGAACTGTCACATTTTGGGTGCCAGGCACCTTGTCACACCTTACTTCTGCGCCTTCTGCTGTTGATGAAGATCAACTTGAAGAGTTGGCTATGAGTTTGAGAGAGATTGGGTAGAATTTAGTGGAGTAATTTTGGCTGAACTTGAATTAATAGTTCCTCTAAGAATTGTCATCAAACCATTTTCGGTTCTTTCTGAAATCCTATTGTATTGAACATTTCTTGCTTCATACAAGTCTTCTAATTTTGCCAGAGATAAGGCACAAAGTGATTCTAAGTCGCTTAAGTATACACCGCCTCCTATTTTAGCCATTAAATTTGAATACTTTTCTGTAAAGGTCCTGTATTCATCAGCGCTCATTTTGTCCGCTTGCTGCTGTATTCGCGCAATATTGTATTCTGTAATAATTTTTGCAATTTTAGCTCTACTATCTTGATTGTATTTTTTGAGATCTGTTTTCAAAATTTCATTTTCTATCTTTTTCATGTGGTCTGTTAAAACTTTTTGAGTTGTTGCTACACCTATTGCCTTTGCTTGTATTTCGTCAAAATCCTGAGCATAGTTAGTCCCTGTCAAAAATTCTGGCTTTAATTGAGATAAAAATACTTGAAAATCATCTGTTCCAGATCTTCTTGATAACCCACCTAGAAGAATATTCCTAATTTCTATACTAGGCCATTTGTCGTCAAGCGAATGACTCATTTTTAATAAAGCAGCCTCAAGGGAACTACGTTTTAATGGATTGTTTCCCCTATCACCAAAGGATAGGTTTTCTGCCATTCTAGGCGTCAGTTGATTAGGATTTTCCATAAGAGTCTTCAAGACATTTTGTTTAGTGTCCATGACTTCAACTTCGACTCTTTGATTGTGTCTTAAATTAGTTCTTATAGTGTCTAGTGCCAAGTTAGGTGTGACTATTGTTACTTGATCTCTAATTAAAACTTGATCTTTCATGACTACTACTTTTTTAAGCTCTTGCGGATTGCTGTATTTTGATCCGAGTTTACTTACCTGAGTGCAATCTAATTCTTTTACAACGTTCCATTTATCATCGACATATAGCTTTTCATTTTTCTTCTCATCAGAATCTAATTTAGCGATATTTCCGTTTCTATAAAAACCACTTAACATTTGCTTAGCAGCAGCAAAGGGATTAGTAAGACCTTTGGCAAGGTTGTTAAAAATTCTCATAAACTTATTCCCTCATTCTCTATAGAATCAAACGACATCTTGAAATCAGCTATTTGAATCAACTCTTCCGACAAGCTCCAAT
Organism: Candidatus Caenarcanales bacterium; assembly: GCA_021299565.1. Lineage (GTDB taxonomy): Bacteria > Cyanobacteriota > Vampirovibrionia > LMEP-6097 > LMEP-6097 > JAJTHA01. Next base: position 5,580 of record JAJTHA010000093.1, on the reverse strand, counting down.
CGTCTCCATCCTCGATCGCTAATTCAGCACTCTGGCTGTTTTTACGTAACATTAATTCAATAAAATCGTTATTCACTTGACTCTAACCTCAGATATAAAAAGCAATTCAAGGATAATATTTGACAGAGGATTATCTAAATCCCCGAATTATGCCAAATTCAGGGATTATAATCCCCAAATTTAGCCAAATTCGGGGATTAGCCCTAAAGTCCCCAAAAGGCACTAATAAAGTCTTTATGATTAAAAAACCTTGATTTTGCTAAGATTTTCATTCTAAAGGTAACCTTATGTCACAACAAATTATTAAATTAGTAGAAAACACCGTACTCAAGAAAAACCCACCACAATTTCAAGTAGGTGACACAGTAAAAGTAAAAGTACTTATTAGAGAAGGTACCAAAGAACGTACTCAAAGTTTTGAAGGTATGGTTATCGCTATTAAAGGTGGCGGCATCAACAAAACTTTTACAGTAAGAAGAGTTTTCCAAGGTGTTGCTATCGAAAGAACATTTTTAGTACATGCTCCAAAACTTGTTGAAGTAAAAGTACAACGTAAAGGAAAAGCTCGCAGAGCGAAGTTATACTATATGAGAGAGCGTGTTGGTACTAAAGCAACTAGACTTAAAGAAGATAGTTCACGTATCGCAAGAGATTTTCAGGAAAAACTAATTGCTCAAGAACAAAACGAAGGTCTTCAAGAAGAAGAGACCAGCGAAGAAGTTGCAGCAGCGTAAAAGCAAATATTTATGAAGCGTCTATTATTCTCTTTTGTATCTATAGTTATTTTGTTGGGATCAATAATGATGCTCTCACAAAAGTTAGCAAAAGCAGAAGATCAATTAAACCTGCCAGATCAATCTGTTGATGAGGCTTCTAAGTTATTTGCAAGTGAAAGAATCAAATTAGCTCAAGCTCTTATAGAACAGAGAATAGATCTCATGCACCAAAGCTTCACTAACAAAGACAAACAACCGGAGAAAAAAATTATGCAATCAGAAACTATCAAAGAAGTAAATAAAAATTCAGATGAGAAGCAAGATACTTTTGTAATGATGGAAACAGAAAAAGGTAGTTTCAAAATCAAACTTTATATGAAAGATGCTCCAATTACGGCTGGTAACTTTCTTGATTTAGTTAAACGCAAATTCTATAATGGACTAACTTTTCATAGAATTATTTCTGGTTTCGTTGTTCAAGGCGGTTGCCCAAAAGGTAATGGTACAGGTGGTTTTATTGATCCTGATACTGGTAAAGAACGTAGAATTCAACACGAAAACAATCCAAAACTTAAACATAACAAAGCTGGTATCTTAGCGATGGCTCGTACTAGCGATCCTAACAGCGCTTCTAGTCAATTTTTTATTGATCTAGCAGCTTTGCCTTCACTAGATGCTGGCGGAGTTGATCCATATGGCTATGCAGTTTTTGGTGAGATAGTTGAAGGAATGGATGTAGTTGAAAAAATCGTCAAAGAGAACGTCCCTCCATATCCAGGTTCTGATGGTACTGCTAACCCGGTCAAAATCGTTTCTGCTAGAGTAATTGACTAAATGTTTACTGGACTTGTCGAAGAACAAGGCATTGTTAAATCTCTCGTTCGAGAAGGTAGCAATTTGCATTTGCAAATTTCTTGCAATCTCGTTTTAGAAGATATTTCACTAGGAGCTTCAATAGCTGTTGATGGAGTTTGTCAAACCGTAACCAAATTTGATAGCGAAAGCTTTTGGGTGACTGCTATTGATGAAACACTTAAACTAACTAATTTTGGGACTTATCAAATCGGCACAAAAGTCAATCTAGAAAGATGCTTGAGAGCCAGTGATAGACTTGGCGGGCATATAGTGCAAGGTCATGTGGACGCGGTTGGAGAAATAATTTCGATTATTGATGCCAGTGGTAGTTATGAAGTTACAGTTCAAATACCAGAAAACCTATCTAGATACGTGATTCACAAGGGTTCTATTTGTATCAATGGCATTAGCCTGACGGTTGCAAGTATAAGCGGCAATCTCATCAAAGTCTGCATCATTCCAAAGACTTGGGACGTGACTAATTTATCATTTTTGCAAACTGGTTCTAAAGTAAATATCGAAGTAGACGTTTTGGCTAAATACCTTGAGAAGCTTCAAAAACTTTGATGCACAAAACCACTGTCTGAATGTTCAACAAATAAATTCCATAAAAATGCTGAAGCTGGACCTTTAACATCTTCTGTTTTTCTGGCTAAAAACAAATCTTTAAGCAGAACTTTTTTGCAAGATAAAGGCACCAATAATCCTTCACAAAGCTCTCTTTCTATCAGCATTTTGGGCATATAGCCCCAACCCAAGCCCTGAAGCAAAAATTCTTTTTTGAGAAGAAAATCCGTCACATGCCACACGTTAGCATTTTCAACTAAACTGGCTGGTGCTTTTTTAGCAAGCGTTTGTTTACCGCCGACAACAAGGTTTACCATTTGTAATAGGTCTTCTTCGGTGATTTCCGCAAACGCGGCTGGATGCTCATCTGCGGCTACTGCCAAGAAATCAATTTTTTGCCATTGTGATTTATCGACATTGTGATAACTTTTTGAATCAGAACTGATTACGATATCAGCCTCAGCTCTTAATAAATAATCAATAGGCTCTTCATGAGTAGTGAATTTGAGTTCGATTTGAGTTTGAGGGAATTGATTATTGAGCTTTTGCAAAATTTCTATCAAAATTGGTGTTGGAGTTACTGCGGTTACTACAATATCTAGTTTTGATTCGACGCCTTGATTATAAATGCAGGAAAATTTCTCTAGTTCTTGATTGATTTTATTAATAGCAAGTACTTTGTGATAAACAACTTTCCCTACATTGGTAAGATTCATTTGATTATTATGTTTCTCGAAAATTTTTACTTGAAGTTTGTTTTCAAGTTTTTTGATTGCATAGCAAAGCGCTGATTGCACTTTATGCATTTTATTTGCCGCTGCCTTGTAGCTCCCCGTCTCTACTAAGGAAATTAAGGCAGTTGCTTCTTCTGGACTAATTATCTCCATGACACTCCCCTTGATACTAGTATCTTTAAATAGCCATTTTTTCAAAAAATTTGATAAATATTTTCATAAACTAAGAAAATTTAACAATCAAGTTTGGTTCTCAAAAACATTTTTATACTTGTCTGTTTAGCTTTCGTCATTCTGAGTTTCTCCGGATGATAATTGTTGGACAGCAGGGAGTGAGAATTTATAATGTTAGGCAAAAATGATAGTGATATCAGAATAGAGGCGCTTGAGCAGCCGCTTAGAGCGAGGCATGAAATAGAAGAAATTATCTTTGAGTTCAAAGATAAGCTATTGAGCAAAACCCAAAACCCCAAAAACTATAGTGCTATTCTCAAAACTTTAGATCTGCTCAAAGCAGAAAGCCTGAAAGAAAGCTTCTTGGTTAAAGGAGATCAAGCCCCTGATTTCTTTTTGAAAGATCATCAGAATAAGATTTTTAATCTCAAAAATTCACTTCAAAAAAATAAAATACTTTTGACATTTATTAGAGGAGGCTGGAGTCCTTATTGCTATTTGACTTTGAGAGATCTTGAAAAGCACGCAGCTGAATTCAAAAACAACAATATCAAAATCATTGCAATATCATCTGAAAAACCTGAGTGTTGTTTAAACACTATGAAACGAAACAAGCTAAGTTTCCAGGTTTTGAGCGACAAGGGCAATCATGTGGCACAAAAATATAATTTGATTTATAAGTCTGGAGCTACTTTGAATTTGATGCAGGAGCTTGGTTTGCATGCTGCAATTGCCAATGGTGATATTTCATATGAGATTCCGGTGCCAGCTACTTATATTATTGATGAATGGATGACTATTAGATTTGCTTTTATTGATCCTGATTATCGTAAGCGAATTCCAGCAGAGCTATTGTTGTCGGAGCTTAGGAAGTTATAAATATGCTCAATCGAATTGCATATAGATGAGCGTTTAGACAAATTCATCACGTTGCTTCGTGCTAAAGTAACTAGCCGGGAACCGCCGCCGCAAGGCGGTGGTCGGCGAAAAAGCTATCTAGTCAACTATTCGCTGCGATAGCAGCAAGACTGCCTATGGCAGTCTGCAACTTTGATGAATTTGGATAATAAGCGAAGCTGTATGTAATTCGATTCAATCTGCTTAAATATCAATCCCTTCACGATTAAGTAGATTTTTATAAATGCTACCCTCCTGAATCTTTTCAGCAGCGACATTCGCCAAAATACAAGCAAACATCAAAGGTAAAATCAATTGATAATTTCCAGTAAGCTCAAAAAGCATCACGATACTAGTGATTGGGGCTCTAGATATTGCAGTGAAAAAAGCTCCCATACCCACAAAAGCACAGTTAGCAGGATCAATATCAAGAAAAGGCAAAGCGAAGCTAGAAACTGCTCCTAGAGCGTATCCTGCAAGAGCTCCTAAAATAAGAGATGGCGCAAAAATACCACCTGGGACTTTGCTGCCATAAGCAATCACTGTCAAAAAGAACTTAACTACAAAAATTATAACTATCATTTTGAAAGCAAACGCAGAAGACAAAACTCCTTCAAGAGTCGAATGCCCGCCACCAAGTGCTTGCGGTACAAAAAGTCCAATAATGCCTGTGATCAAGCCTGCCATAGCTCCCCACAAATACATCGGGATCTTGCCAAAATATTTTGGATAAAAATCCAAAATATACAAAATAGATTTTTGGAAATAAACTCCAAGAAATGCAAGCAAAATTCCAATTATTGCAAAGACAGGCAGTTGCAATAAATTGGTTGCATAGTCAGAACGAAAATGCAAAGTAAAAAAATCTCCATACAAAGTTCTGCAAGTGGCAGCAGCTGTTACTGAACCAACTATAGCTGGACCCAAAGATGAGCTTGAAATATTTTTATCAAGCTCTTCGATGACAAAAATTACACCAGCAATTGGTGTGTTGAAAGCCGCAGCTAGTCCAGCTCCTGCGCCACTTGCAATAGCCCTTTTGCGGTCTGTGCCTACGATATATTGTGCGACTTTGTCACCTATGCCTGCCCCTATTTGAATAGTAGGTCCTTCTCTACCAAGAGACAATCCTGAAGCAATCGAAATTATTGATCCAAAAAATTTGACAATAACAGTTTTCATCTTGATCTCAGCACCTTCAAGATTAAGAGCTTTTTTTACTTGAATAATGCCACTGCCTGAAGCATCTGGAGCATAGCGCTGAGTGATGAAGCCTGCGATCAAGCCTCCAATGGCACATACGACAGGTAGATAAAGCCAGTCGTACCAGTTCTCTCTGGTGAAATAATCATGAAACAAAAAATCCGATAACCATTCAGTGAGTTTGCGAAACGCAACAGCAACGATACCGATAATGACTCCTAAAACCGCAGCTCTAATAAGTATTAGAGTTTTTTGGTCTAGAAGCTTTTGCATTATTTTTCTTCGCCTCTGAAATTTAGTCTAATAGGAGTTCCTTTGAAACCAAAATATTGTCTGAACTGTGCTTCCAAAAATCTTTTGTAAGATTCTGGAATAAGCTCAGGATAATTTGTAAATAACAAAAACTCAGGTGGCGCAACATTGATCTGAGTAAT
>JAJTHA010000124.1 GCA_021299565.1 Candidatus Caenarcanales bacterium | reverse complement strand
TAAATAAGCACTAAAGTGTTATATTGGGCAAATTATCCTAGGAATTATCGAGCTTGTTAAAAAGCGCATTGCTGTTGCGGCTTAATCAAAAAGCATCATTCACTCTTTTCTCGAGTCTTTCAATACAGCGTTTTGCCGACAGTCTTCGCCTATATTCCTTGCCAGCTCTTCTCCAATTGGTACGACATAGTTTTTTCACATTGCCAATAGTCAAAGGATCATGAGCCGTAAAAATCGAATTTATTTGTAACAAAAAACTTTGCAATAGGGCTATAAACAAGCTCAAATTAAAATTAAAGTCGTCTACAGTTTGAGTAACCGCCGCAGCGATATCAGAAAAGTCTTGAGAGATTAAAGCAAGCTGACTAATTATTGCATTTAATGCGGCTTGTATCGCATCTGCTTCTTGCGCGGTATTGCAATCAGCAATAGAACCAAGTAGATTATTTAAGTCATTCAATAATGAGTTTAAATTATTAATCAATGGATCAATTTTGTTTATCTCATTTTGCATGGCAATAATAGACGATTTCATCGCTGTAACTTGCTGTGCAGGATTGTGATCCTGCCAATCTTGCGCATTATAACTAGGTGGTTTGCAAGCATTAGTTCTACCAAGGCTTAGCATGCAATTAAGCTGGTGAGTTTGAATCCTTTTCGCGCTTGCATATTTATTGTTCATTTCACTCAGGGTGTTATTGCAAAAAGTTTTGTAATTGTTGATTTGATTTTTTAAGTTTTCAATTGTTGCTATTAGCGAATTAATACTTGCAATCAAAAAACTGCAATCAAAAACTTCAGTATCTACACCTGGCACATCTATCGGTGGCACTGGATTTGGCTGAGGTATTGGATTTGGAACTACTGGAATTGGCACATCGGCTTCACCAAGAAGATTAAAATGTATTTGGGGATTTGAGTTTTGCTTTTTGGGGGATTTACTTAAGTAGCTATGCGCTGGCAAGCTGACAACAAAAAGCATAAATATCAAAAACAGTCGCAAATATTTGCCCATGTTTAGACTTATCGGTCAAAAAGACTAAAACTTTAATGAAACTCTGCAACTAGGTCATATTCATCACAATCAGTGATTTTGACAGAAACAAACTCTCCAGGAGCTGGAGTTATTGCATCATGATCGCAATGTATATAAACCTGACCATCAATTTCCGGAGCATCTCTAAAGCTTCTGGTGACTACTCTGTAGCCTGTTTCATTTTCTTCAATGTGCTCAATAAAAACTTCTAACTTCTTCCCAAGGTATTCTTGGTTTTTCTCATAGCTAATTCTTTGTTGCAAAAGCATCAAGCGATTGCGGCGTTCGTTTTTGATTTTGTCTGGAACCTGCTCATCATAATCATTTGCTGGTGTACCTTGTTCTTTTGAATAAGTAAAAATTCCAACTCTATCAAATCTAGTCTCTTCAATAAAATCATAAAGCTCTTGAAAATCTTCATCAGTTTCACCAGGAAAACCTACTATAAAAGTTGTTCTGATACTTGCTTGCGGTAAATGCTTGCGTATCAATTCAACTGTATCTTTTACCGTAAGTGGTCTTCTCATGCTTTTCAAAATTTTGGCAGAAGCATGCTGCAAAGGTATATCAATATATTTGACTATGTTTGGCTTAGACGCAATCACAGAAAGCATTTCAGCATCCATCTCAGTTGGATACGCATACATCAAACGTATCCACTTAGCTCCGCTTTGATCCGCTAAAGCTTCAAGCAATTGCGCCAAGGCTCTTTTTTTATAAATATCAGTTCCATAAGCAGTACTGTCTTGAGACACAAGAACTATTTCTTTTGCACCACCAGCAACTAAAGCTTTTGCTTCAGTGACTATATCTTCAACAGTGCGAGATTTCATATCTCCGCGAAGATAAGGAATGATACAAAAAGCACATCTATGATCACAGCCCTCAGCGATTTTCAGATAGACCGAAGATCCTGTCTGTGTATGGATTCTAGGGGTAGTCGCATCAGCAACTGCCATAGGTACTTCATCAACACAAAGAATTTTTGAGTCTCTACCCTCGTTTAAATTACGGGTTACTTCTTTGACAACTTTTAAAATATCTTTGACATTTCCTGTACCAACGACTGCCTGCGCTTCTGGTAATTCTTCAAACAAATCACCTTTGAATCTTTGCGCCATGCATCCAGTTACAATTAATTTTTGTCCTGCATCAGCAAGCTCGGTTAAGGTATCTATGCTCTCATTGGTACTTCCTTCAATAAAAGTACAAGTGTTCACCAAAGAAATATCAGCTTTAGTATGATCAGAAGTTATAGGATAACCGGCGGCGTGCAAAATACCAATCATGTTTTCGGTATCTACCAAATTTTTGGGACAACCCAAGGTAGAAACACCTATTGTTGGTAACTTTTTCTCAGCTTTTATAGCCATACAAGTTTAGAAGTTTAGCATGCCTTCAAGACATTTCGCTTTATCTTGAGGCAAATAAGCCCAAAGTGAACCTTCATCCCACAAAGGCTCAATAGATGCGTCAATTTTATAAACTAAAAGACTTTTGATTAGTTCAAGTGCTCTATGATTGGCAATGCCTCTAGGGTCGTTGCTTAACCGAGTTTTAAGCTGAATAGCGGCTTTTTTGCTACTGCAAATAGCTGGACCTGGGTTCGGGCCTGTGCTACGACACAAGATGGCTATAGTACCATCTTGTCTTGCGCTAGCAAGTACAAAAACAGCATTTTTTCCAGAGTCATCAAGCATCAAACGCTCAAATTCTACCAAGTTTTTAGCAAATTTGAAGCAATTTTGTTTTAACCTCTCATTAATCTTATCCTGCTTCAATCTTGTTAGTGAGCGACAGCAATATCAAATTAGACCCACGAGCCAAAACAGGGATTGGAGTAGAGACTATAAATGGTTCTATCAACGATAGGGCCCTTGCTTTAATCAATAGACTGAATAGCGTGATGGGTTATGAAGGTATCGGTACCAAAAAAATTACCGACATCAATGGCAATACAGAAACTCTTGCTTTGCATAATATAGATACTGGCTACGATTGGCAAGGGAAAGAAGCTTATTACTATCAATCAAGCGTTTTAAGATTAAATGAGATTTCTGAAAAACTAAATTCAAATTTAGAGAAAGTCAAGAATGATATTACAAAGAATATTACAAATCTTTTTGACACTCTCAAAACCAAATCAGGAAGTTTAGATGCTTACGAAAATGCTCTGGCGAATGCTCAAAGCCCTG
>JAJTHA010000092.1 GCA_021299565.1 Candidatus Caenarcanales bacterium | reverse complement strand
TGGTATCAATTATGATTTAGCCAGAGTAGGAATTCTCTACCATGATATCGGTAAGATGCATTCACCTGAACATTTTATTGAGAACAGTATGGGCAAAGCCAATCCTCACGTGGAATTGAACGATCCACTTAAGTCAGCGGCAATTATACTCGCTCATATTCCAGAAGGGACCAAGCTTGCCAAAAAACATAATTTGCCTCAATCAATTATTGATTTTATTCCTATGCATCAGGGTACAACCATCACCAATTATTTTTATATTCAAGCGATTGAAAAATATGGCAAAGAAAATATTAATGCAGATGATTACAGGTATCCTGGACCTAAACCTAATACCAAAGAAACTGGAATAGCCATGGTAGCTGATAGTGCTGAAGCTGCTTTGAGAAGCATTAAGGATCTTGCTGATGAGGATGCTGCTAGAGATATGATTAATCATATTATTAATGACAGGCTTGATGAGGGTGAGCTTGATGATAGCGGTCTTTCGCGAGCTGATCTTGAAAAAGTTTCTGCGGCATTTTTGAGTGTGTGGCGCAGTCAGAATCATGAGCGTATCAAGTATCCAGATCAGGTTTAGAGTAACTACTCAGCCTAAGCTAAATTTATAACTATTAAGTCATCGCGAGATTTGCGCAGCAAATCGTGGCGATCCAGAGCTTAAATATAAACTGGACTGCCACGCTGCTTCGCAGCTCGCAGTGACTTTAAAGTATACTTTTAAGACTTTGCTGCTGAGTAGTTGCCTTTCTGCGAATTGGCATAGAGCGCAAAAACGACATGGGCATGTAGTTTTTACTATGATAAAATCATCTAAATGTGTGGCATCGTAGGCTATATCGGAAATAAAGCGGCAAAAGATATTTTGCTAAATGGTCTTAAATCTTTAGAATATAGAGGTTATGACTCAGCAGGTATAGCTCTTCTTGATGAGGGAAGAATTAATGTCATCAAATCTCAAGGCAAAATCGCAAGTCTCGAATCAAAAATCAATCAATTGCAAAATGTCACAAGTACCTCTTCAAACAAACCCGAGAAAGAATTTAATAGTATTTTGCAAGAGAGATTGGTTAATGCAATCAATAAAAGTAATTGTGGTATCGGTCACACGCGCTGGGCTACTCACGGTAAACCGAGCGATATCAATTCTCATCCACACCTGAATACAGCTGGTAATATAGCTTTGGTTCACAACGGCATAATCAAAAATTTTTATGAGATCAAAAGAGAGCTTGAAGAAGATGGAGTTGAGTTCATTAGTGAGACAGACACAGAAGTGGTTGTTAAGTTTTATTCTAAATTCAAAGACCAAGGTCTAAGTGATATTGATGCCTTTAGAAAAGTTTTGCAAAGACTAGACGGAAGTTATGCTTTTGCCTTAATTAATGCTGATTCACAGAAAATTATTCTTGCCAAAAACCAATCTCCATTAGTTATTGGTATTGGTGATAATGAAAACTTTATTGCTAGTGATAGTGCTACTGTTCTTGAACATACAGAAAAAGTCATTAAACTAAAAGACCTTCAAATAGCAGAGTTGAGCGCAAATGATGTCAAGCTTTTTGATTTGGATGGTAACACCGTTAAGCTAGAAGTGCATCATATGCACCAAGTTAGTTCTGTTGCGGAAAAAGGACCATATAAACATTTCTTGCTTAAAGAGATTCACGAGCAGCCTGCAGTAATTAGTAAAATGCTTCTTGATGCTTATAGTGTTGCAACTGAGCCAATTGCTTGTTTTAATAATTTAGATTTTAAATTTAGTCAAATCGATAAAATTAGTTTTGTTGCTTGTGGATCCGCTTACCATGCGGCTTTGGTGGGCAAGTATTTGATTGAGCTTTGGGCAAAAATCCCAGTCGAAGTAAATATCGCTAGTGAGTTTTGTAGTTTCCCTGTTTTGCATGGCAAGAACAATCTCGTGATTGGTATCAGTCAATCTGGTGAGACAGCAGATACAATTGCGGCAATTAAATCTGCTCAGAGCGCCGGAGCTAAAATCATGGCAATCACCAATAAGCAAGATTCGGCAATTTTTGATTTAGCAAAACCAAACACTTATGTCACGCCAGCTGGCATCGAAGTTTCAGTGGCTTCAACCAAAGCTTTTACCTCTCAAGTTTTGGCTTTGTATTTGCTTGCTATCAAGGCAGCTGAGGATAAGGGTTTGGACTTGATTGATATAAAAGATGAGCTGCATAAATTACCTTTGGTGATTGATCAGGTAATCGAAAGAGCTGACGATTATCACGCACCTTTTTTGAAATATGCAAATTATAGAGACTTTTTGTTTTTAAGTAGAGGTGTTAACTATCCTATTGCATTAGAAGGTGCGCTTAAACTAAAAGAGCTTAGTTATATTCATGCAACTGGTTATCCTTCTGGTGAAATGAAGCACGGACCTATTGCTATCCTCGATCAAAATGTACCTGTTTTGAGTATCGCTATTGATGGCGCTTCTGAACTCGAACATAATGTTTACAAAAAAACTCTTAGTAACGCTGAAGAAGCTCGCGCGCGTATGTCACCAAGCCTAGTTATAGCCTGTGATTCAAATCGTGATGTAGAAAATATTTTTGATGAGATTATTCGTATCCCGAATATCAGTCAATTCTTTAGTCCTATTATTGCGACTATTCCTTTACAGTTTCTTGCTTACTATATTGCTGAGCATCTAGGTAAGGATGTTGATCAGCCGCGTAATTTAGCAAAATCAGTTACGGTTGAATAGACAAGCCGCTAAATCGTCCATAGCTGCGTTACGCTCGTCCTCGCGATACTCATTGACAATCAGTCAACTCCGTTACGCTCGGACTCGCAAGCCTTGCTCTGAACAATTTAGCGGCCTGTCATCACTATCAAGTTTTATAAGCCTTAATAGTTATTTTCAAGACGCCTTAGCGACTATCCTAGATGAGTTCCGCCAAATACTTTGCCTTGTAGTATGTGATAAATAGCTGATAATCCAACTAATCCATAAACTAGATCAGCAATCATACCAAAATGTCCAAATAGCATTTGAACTAAATCCATATGAAGGACTCCAACTAGACCCCAATTAAGGCCACCAACTACTAACAATATTGACGCTAATGTTCCTACTAAATTATTCATAACGCACCTCCTTGTGCTTATTAATTACCTACCTAGACGATGAAATCTGGGTAGAGATCCAACTTGCAAATACCTCTTCATGGTTTTTATTAGCTGGATTTAATCTATATATACCCGATTAAGGTTAAAGATTAACAAAGATTTAGGTAATACCCCCTATCTGTGCTAATTTTATTTAAGAAAAAGCATGGAAAAAGCATCAAAAACTATACAAATTGGCATTCTAGGATGTGGCACCGTCGGCACTGGGCTGGTGAAACTATTACAAGATTACCAAGCAGACAATAGAAACCCAAAGGTAATAATTTCACAAATCCTAGTAAAAAATCAAAGTAGAGCTCAAGAAATCTCTGATAAGCTCGGTCTTGATATCAAAATCTTCACTACTAATTCAGAACATATCACCAGAAACCCTGCCATAGACATAGTTGTAGAGGTGATGGGTGGAGTAAAAGACACAAAGCTGATTTTGTTAGACGCAATTGAGCACAACAAATATATAGTTACTGCAAATAAAGACTTACTCGCTCTCGAAGGAGAAGATTTGTTTGAAGCTGCTAAGCATAAGGGTTTAACGATTTTTTATGAAGCTGCTGTCGCTGGTGGTATTCCGATTATTTCTACTCTTAAGCAAAGTCTACAAGGTAATCGCATAGAAAAAT
>JAJTHA010000234.1 GCA_021299565.1 Candidatus Caenarcanales bacterium | reverse complement strand
TAGTTGGAGTAGGATTGTGTTTTAGTTGTTTGGGCACTATGCTTGGTGGCATTTGGGCAGATCAAAGCTGGGGAAGGTTCTGGGGCTGGGATCCCAAAGAAAATGGAGCTTTGATGATAGTTTTGTACACTGCAGCGATTCTGCATGCAAGAATGGACGGCATGCTCAAAGCTTGGGGACTCGCTTTAGCCTCTAGTATTTGCTGCATAGTTGTTGTTTTGTCCTGGTTTGGAATTAATTTGCTTGGAGTAGGATTACATTCCTACGGTTTTAATAAAGACATCGCTACGATATTTTGGAGCTATATGGCTTTTGAAATAGTTTTTCTTTTAGTTGTGGCGTACTTGCAGTTGTCTCGTAAAAAACATGAGTCACATTGAGGTCGTCTTGCCACGCAAAACTCTCTTCCTAGAGAAATCAACCACAGTGAAAAATGATGCCAATATTTTTTGGGGACTATTTCATTAAGATCTAGTTCAATTTTTTCTGGATCTTGCTTGCTAGTTAATCCTAATAAATTTGTTATGCGCTTAACATGAGTATCAACAACCACTCCGGCTGGTTTATTAAACCAGGTACCCAAAACTACATTTGCTGTTTTGCGTCCGACTCCAGCGAGCTTCACCAAATCATCAATAGTATCCGGTACTTCAGAGTTATAATTCTCAACTAAATTTTCTGCCATAGCAATTAAATTCTTGGCTTTGTTTTTATAAAAACCACAAGACTTAATAAGTTTTTCTACATCAATTAATTTTGCTTTTGCAAGTTTTTCTGGGCTTGGATAAGCCTTGAAAAGCTCTGGTGTAGTCATGTTGACTCTATCATCAGTGCACTGTGCTGAAAGACAGACTGCAATCACTAGTTGAAAGGCATTGTCGTGAGTCAAAAAACATTTAACATCACCGTAGTAAGCTTCGAGTTGTTTGATGATTTTTTTGGTTTGAGAGGATAAGACTTCCATTACATAGTAATATTACAATGTGAACTATCATGAGCTAAATTTTGAAGGTATCGCTGGTCCTACTCATATGTTCTCAGGATTAGCTGAGGGGAATCTTGCCTCAAAGACTCACGCAGGCAAAAGCTCAAATCCTAAGCAAGCAGCTTTACAATGCCTAGATAAAATCAAAAGATTATATCGATTAAGTTTCAAAGAAGCTATTATCCCACCACAAAATAGATTTAGTGAGGAGATCTTGCATTACTATCAAATCAAAGATCTTAAAGATGATATCCAAAAAATCTATGACAGAGACCCTCAGTTACTAAGAAAAATTTTTAGCTCCTCAAGCATGTGGACAGCAAACGCGGCTACGTTTAGTCCAGCACAAGATTGCAATAACGCCAGAAGCTCAATCACTATCGCTAATTTGCTTTCGAACGAACATCGCAAACATGAAGCTAAACATAATTATAAGTTTTTTCAAAAAGCATTTGCGAACAGCCCATCAATTAAAATTCATCCGGCACTAGAAATTCATCCAGACGAAGGCGCAGCCAATCATAATCGTTTTGCATTAAAGCATTCGTCTAAAGGGATAGAAGTTTTTGTATATGGATACAAAGAAGATTCTGAAAAAAATAATTTTATTTTGCCTGCAAGACAAAGTTTTCAAGCCTGCAAATCAATTGCCAATAGCCACTCACTAGAGAATGTTTTTTTTGTTCAACAAAGTAAAGAAGCTATCAACTCAGGAGTTTTTCATAATGATGTGATCAGCACGGCAAATCTTGATTATTTTTTGCTTCACGAAAAAGCCTTTGAAAATCAAAATGAATTTCTCAATCAATTAAGCGATAAGTTTTTTGAAATCAATAAATCCCCCCTGAAGTTCAGCTTGGTAAAAGAAACTGAGATCAGCTTAGAAGATGCGGTGAAAAGTTATTTATTTAATTCTCAAATTATTGGAGAAGCTGATCAAATGACTCTAATTGCTCCCTCTGAATGCAAAGAAAATCCAAAAGTTTATAGCTTTATCCTAAAACTTGTTAAAGACCCAAATTGCCCAATTCAAGATGTAGAATTCTTGAGCCTAAAAGAAAGCATGCAAAATGGTGGTGGACCAGCTTGCCTTAGACTTAGATTGGTTTTGAATGATGATGAAATCAATAATTTAGCTCCAGGGGTTTTGCTTAATGAAGAAATTATCGAAGGACTTGAACAGTGGATAAATAGATACTATCCAGAAACTTTAATTATCGAAAATTTCCTGGATATTGAATTTTTACAGCAGCTAAAGAATATTTTTGCGAATAGTCCTTTAGTTTAGCTATGTTAAAATCAAAGCTATGAAGCTTTCCCTCGAGTGGTTAAATGATTTTATAGATATAAAAGATCTTGATGTAAATGAATTAAGAGAAATTTACACAATGCAAGCATTTGAAGTAGAAGACCTTGAATCAACAGTCAAATTGCTTGATAGCAAAATTGTTCTTGGCAAAATTCTAGAAATAGCAAAACACCCGGATGCTGATAAATTACAAGTCACCAAAACTCAAGTTAACGACAAAGATATTTTACAAATAGTATGCGGAGCCAAAAACATTGCAGTAGGTCAGCAAGTACCAGTTGCTCTAATAGGTGCTCAAGTATTGAGTCGTAGCGATGCGTCAAGTTTTGAAATCAAAAAATCCAAAATTAGAGGCGTTGAAAGCAATGGCATGCTTTGTTCTGCTGGCGAAATGGGACTAGAAGGTGAAGACGGAATATTGATAATGGATAATTATAATTTTCCTCTCGGCACTAGCATGAATGAAGTACTAGGACTAAAAGCAGATTATGTTTTTGATATTGGAGCAAGAAGCAATCGTGGAGATGCTTTATCAGTTTATGGTCAAGCAAGAGAATTAGCGGCTATTACTAACAAAAGTCTGAAATATAATATTTACAAAAATGAATTTGACACAAATAAAAATATCACAAAAGATGACAACTATTCGCCGATTAAACCAGAGATAGAGGATTTAGAAGATTGTGAATTGTTCTACACCTGTAGCATCAAAAATCTAAGCCTTAAAGCTTCACCAGAATGGCTTCAAAAAAGACTCAAAGCATCCGGAATGAAAGCTATAAATAATTTGGTTGATGTTTCAAATTATCTTTTGATGGAGCTTGGGCAACCAATGCATTGTTATGACACAGACAAACTAAGCGGTAAAAGCCTCAAAGTCAGACGCGCAAAAGCAGGAGAACAATTACTAACACTTGAAGATAGGGTTCATGAACTAAATGAAAGCAATCTAGTGATTGCAGATGACAAAGAAGCTGTTTCCCTCGCTGGTGTCATGGGAGGCAAAAACAATTCTATAAGTGATACAAGCAAAAACATTACTATAGAAGTAGCGGTATTTAATCCAGCTGTTATTCGTAAAAGTTCAAGAACAGCAGGAGTTGAATCCGAGTCTAAAAGACGCTTTGAAAGAGGCGTTGATAAAAGCCTTGCTAAAACAGCTTTAATCAGAGCAGTTGAAATACTAAGCGAAATCGCTTGCGATAATCCAAACGAAAAGATCGTTGTAGGTCAAATAATGATGGCGGGCAACGATGAGTTGAAAACTACAAATATAGAATTAAATCCTGCGAATATCAAAAGATATCTTGGCAAAGACATTGATTCAGCACAAATCGACAAAATTCTAGAATCATTATCTATCAAAAAAATATCTAACAATAACTACAGCATCCCAAGTTATAGAGCGAAAGATCTCACAAGAGAAATCGATTTAGTTGAAGAAATAGCAAGGCTCATAGGTTATGACTCCATTGCCAAACAAGCTCCTAGATTGATTTCCAATGACATCGATAATCAAGTTATCAAAGAGTGTGCGAGCACAAAAGCCAAAATAAACAAGAGTAAAAATATCTTCTTGGCAAATGGTTATTCACAAGTAATTTTGAGCAGCCTAATCGGTGAAAGCCTGGAAAATCTCAACAAAGAACTTAATGAGATAAGCACGAACATAAATGGTGAGAATATAGAGATGGACAATCCACTCTCACAAGAGCATAGATCACTAAGACAATCATTATTACCAGGTTTGATACAAGCGGCAAGTCGCAATTATGCCTACGACAAAAGCGAAGAGATCAAGCTTTTTGAGATAGGCAAAATTTATGGTTATAGCCATAACAAAACCAATGAAAACCTCATGATTGCTGCTATTTATAGCAATCCAAACAAGAGATGGAACCAAAACAAAATCGATGAAGCAATTTTTTATGAATTTAAAAATATCATTGAAAATTTACTTGATGATTGCGAACTAAAAAAAATAGAAAGCCAACAAAACTCACGACATCCGAGCATATCTGCCTTGATTTTGGATCAACGTAAAAAACCACTAGGGCAAATTTCTAAAATCCATCCTAGTCTAAGTAAAGAATGGGATCTTGATCATCAAACATATTTACTTGAGCTTAAAATCCCAACAAATAAAAACCTTTCAATGCAAGAACTTTCATTTAATCCGATCATTGAAAGAGATATTACTGCTGATTGCAAATGCGACTATCAAGATATACATAATATGATTTCTAAAAATTCTTCGTCTAGTTTACAAAGCATCAAATTAATTAGTACTTATAAAATTTCTGATGAATTAACAAGCTTGAGCATGCGTCTTAAATGGCAATCAAAAGAATTAACACTTAGTGGTGAAGAGATTGACACTGAAGTTAATAAACTAAAGTCCTTGCTAGAAAAAGAACTTAGCGTTACATTTAGAAGTGTTGCAGTCTGAGATCCCTATCAAAAACACTATTCTTGCCATTTTGTTATCAGTTGGCTTAACGATACCTGTTTTGTTTTTGACGCGATCAAATTTAGAGACACCACTTATTAGTTTGATACTTGGTCAAGTGGCAATTGTATTCTTGGTTGTTTTAGCTGCATTTCCAAAACATCGACTAGTTGAAATTTGTGGTATCTGCTCCAAGTATCTTTGCTTCATCGCTTTTTGTTTTGCAATTATTGCTTTTATACCTTTTCCTGATTCCAATAAACTCCTGGCTTTTACTAAGTTTTATGGAATAGTGCCTATGATGATCAATACTAATATCATTGCTGTTTTGATGCTTAATTTAATTGCCGCTTTATTTTATATCAGGTTCACAAAAAGAAATACAGAGCTTCAAAACGAAACAGCAAACCATATTGAGAATCAATATCAAACTGGCGCAAATTTTGAAGCACAATTTGACAATAAACCCAAACATAATCCAACAAATCAACAACAAACTATGACTGCTAAAAAAGAACCTGAAACAGAAATGCAAGCACTGTTTAATATCTATCTTGATGAAAAAAACATCAGTGATAATCAAGATGAAAAACTCGATAACATAGAAAACGCGGTTCTCGAGAATCTTTGTGAAGATATCACGGGCGCTCAATGCCTCAATAGAAACGGTCAAACACTAGAAGATAGCGTACTGAACTGGCAAGGATATGACAAGCAAAATCTAATTGCAATTTTCAACAAAAATAATTTAGCCTCTGTTCAGCTTGGTATGAAAGCCCTATGTCAGTTTTTATTTAACGATGATAAATATTGGTACATAGTCGCAAAATATAGAGGCAATTTTATTTTGTTACAAACAGATTTAGCTGATCCTGGAATATTGATGGAAACTATCTATAAAGTGATTAGTAGCCTAAAAGACCTAGAGAGCCAGGTAGAAGGATAAAGGGAATAAAAGTTTTATGATAGATAAATTACTTAAACTAGTAGTTGATAACGGAGCAAGTGACTTGCATATTGCAACAAACGAGCCTCCAATTCTGAGAATCAATGGTGTTTTGCAAAGAACAGAGTTTGCCCCGTTTAATTTAGAGCAAGTGAAAGCTGTTTGCTATGCGTTTCTAAGTAAGCACCAGCAAGAAATTCTTGAAAGCACCAAAGAAATAGATCTTGCTTACGGGCTTGATGGAGTCGGAAGATTCAGGATAAATATTTTTAAGGATAGAGTTGGCTACGCAGCGGCTCTTAGAACCATCTCCGAAAAAATTCCAACATTAGAACAATTAGGATTACCAGCAACAACCAAAACAATCGCACAAATGCCTCGTGGATTGGTTTTGGTAACTGGACCTACTGGTTCAGGTAAATCTACAACTCTTGCTGCAATTGTCGACTGGATCAATACTCATAGAGCAGAACATATTCTTACGATTGAAGATCCTATTGAGTTTGTTCATAGATCCAAAAAATCTCTTATCAACCAAAGAGAAGTTGGAAATGACACACATAGTTTCAGCGCGGCTCTAAGATCAGCACTAAGAGAAGATCCTGACGTGATCCTTATCGGTGAAATGAGAGATCTTGAAACTATATCTCTGGCTGTTACTGCAGCTGAGACTGGTCACTTAGTATTTGGTACATTGCACACAAGTTCTGCCGCAACTACAATCGATAGACTTATAGATGTATTTCCGCCTGAGCAGCAAACGCAAATTAGAATACAATTATCCAATTCACTCAAAGCAGTTTTATCCCAAACTCTTCTGCCGAAAAAAGATGGCAAAGGTAGATCAATGGCTATGGAAATCATGGTTGTTACTCCGGCTATTGCAAACTTGATTCGTGAAGGTAAAACTTCTCAAATATATTCAGCTATCCAAACAGGACGCAAAGAAGGAATGCAGACGCTTGAGTCTTCTTTGGCGGAGCTTTACAAGCAAGGATCAGTTCGTATAGAAGAAGTACTGGCTCGTAGCTCTAAAGTGGATCAATTACGTAATTTGATTGGTTCTGATGTTATTGGTGCTGAGTGATATTTCCTGGCTGCGCCAGGTTATTGCGCTGCGCAGTTTTGATTCGCTTCGCGAATATTGCCTTGCAGGCTGCTTTGATATTTTTTTCGTCATCCTGAGGAGTGGACGAAGTCCACGACGTCAGGATCCACGATGCAAAATCTCAACTATAAGAAAACTATAAAAAAATGGCTAATTTAAGACCCGACCCCGAAGGGTAGCAAAAACGACATGGGCATGTCGTTTTTGCGCTCTATGCCAATAACTATCAAATCCTGCGTG
>JAJTHA010000084.1 GCA_021299565.1 Candidatus Caenarcanales bacterium | reverse complement strand
TTTTCCAGAGCATCATGGCATTTTTCAATGCAGGTCAAAGCCATTTCACCCTTATAAGCATGGGGTTGCAGCCTTAAGATCATATTTGGCAATTTTCAACCAATTTTCGGTCTGTTTTTTCACCAAGTTTAATTATAGCTTTTAATGACTTCAGGGTTTGGGTCCCTGAACCTACTTATCATCAAAAGCCTTAAAATCCTCCATGGGATTGGATCCTTACGGTCGCTTCGCTCCCTCAGGATGACGAGACAAAAAACTACGCTTCAGCTATCAAACCAAAGGCTGAAATCAAAACAATACACAAATAAACAATTACGTAAAAAACTATATTATCAAAGACCAGATCAACTTTTGTTTTTACTTTTTCTTCTGCCATAAAATCTTCCTTTGCTAAGCTTTAGCAGCTTCTTTGCTTAATTCCTCTGCGACTTCAGTCTTGAAATCCTCTACTCTTTGCTTGAATTCTTTTACTTGCACTTCAGACATCCAAAAACCTTTCAAACGATTTTTTGGAACTGATTTTTTGATAACCGGTGGTCTCAATCCAAGTAATCTTTCACGACAAAACTTATTACCCTCTCTAAAATGGCAATCACCAATTTGACAACCCATGGCAATAACTCCATCAGCTCCAGAATTAAACGCAGATTCAATCATACGCGGTTGAATCATACCACTGCATGGAACCCTTACTACATAAGCGTTAGAAACCCCATTCAGATCTCTACCATGCGCTCCAGAAAGCTCTTTGTCAAGATTTACGCTTCTTTCACAAGCGATAACCATTACTTTTACTTGGTCTTTTGATTTTGTCATAAACAACCTACCTTAATTAACTCCCATAGCAATTCTAATATCATCCATCACCACAGGCGAAGTATTAAACGGCAACTCAATTGCATCAAAGTTACAAGCACCTACGCAAAGACCACACTCAGCACATCTATCACTGATCACCACTGCAATCTCTTTGAATCTACTGTTGTCGGTTCTTGGCGCCATATAAATCGCTTCATATGGACAGTCTATAGAACACAATTTGCAACCAACGCATTTGTTTGAATTAACCAACGCTGGTTCATGATCTTTGCTTTTGACAAAATTTGGTAATAAAACCACAAATGTCGCACCAGCCAACAAGACAAGCCAAGTCAATTCATAACCTAAGATTTTCATCACCGGAAATAACCACAAATAAAACCAATCCATTTCAAAATATTTTGGTTCAACTGTAAACACCGCTTCTGGACCTGATGTTGCAGGAGTGAGTCCCGCCAAAATCAAAACTATTCCAAAAAGCAAACATCCAATCGCCCAAGTAACGTTAACCACTGGTCTTGAGATGCGCATATAGTGTATCCAAAGCACAACCAATAAAGCAAACGAAGTACCGGTATGTATAAAGAACGACATACTCATCGTGTAATTAGAAATGGTGTTGTCGTTGATAAAAGCATGAGCAAGACCAGCTCCAATCACAGGAACCGCTGCCAAAAGTTTTTCTAGTTCTTGAACGATAATAAATGATCTCTCGTCCCAAACTAATACATAGCCTGTGATACCGATCAACATCATCATAAATGTCAAAGCAACTCCGGAGTACCACGCTATTAATCTATATTCTCTGTATCTATCGGTGAAATAAACTCTAAGAGCATGCAGCCAAACCGCAAGCATCATCCCATCAGCAGCAAATCTATGCACTCCTCTAATCATGTCTCCATAAGGGATTTTCTGAGTGATATATTCTACCGATTGATAAGCACCTTCCAGAGTCGGCATGTAATAAGCAAACAAAAGCAAACCTGAAAGAAACAAAACCCACAAAAAGAAATTTGGCATCGCGCCATGATAGTAAAGAATGTTTTGCTCAGATCCCATGACCTTGTTGCAAATGTCCTCTATTCTTAAAATTGCTTTCTGACCTGTTCTTACTAATGTTGTAAACATTTTTTCCTCTCTATAAAACTCATTTTATCGCCGCAGTAACCTCATACTCAGTATTCGGACGTCTATTTGCAACGACTATCGCAAAGAAACTGGAAACAAAAGCAAAACCCAATGCCGCAGACCACATCAAAGTAGAAATTTTGTGAGGTTGGCTAGGGTCTATCTTGAATCCAAAGAACGTTATAACGCTATTAATTAGCTTTAAATTATTGATAGTACCATCATCAAAATATAATGGATCAGCACCGAGTAATTCAAAATACCACATTGCTCCAAACAATAATGAAAAGACTCCAAGGTTAGCCAAAGCAACCAAGATAGCAAAATAAAAATACATATCGCTGCTCTTTGTTTTATCAGTACTCATAAATTTTCAGACCTCAATTTTTTATATAAAAGTTCAAACGGCGAAAAAGTCATTCTTAAATTGCCTTTAGCTTTTTCTTCGGCATACATTGAGAAACTCAAATAAATCATTGATGCAATAAACAAAAATAAATTTGAATATATAACCCAATAACCATGAGACTCTTGTCCGTTTTGAAAAAACTTATAAGCAGTAAAAAACTCTGTAAGTGAATAAGTCGCTATTACAAAAACTATCAGGTGGGCAAAAGATTTCAATCTTGTTAAAAACATCTAGGCTGCTTTTGCCTCCACTTTAGAAGTTTTTGCAGCTGCAATATTTTCAAAGATATAAACAGCAACAAGCAATAAGAAAAATCCACCATAAAATACCCACATGCGTCCCCATGGTCCATCAGCCAAAAAGGTCTTTCCTAAAATTGGATCTAAATTAAATCCAAAATAAGGCACAGTGTGTATTCTTGATAAATACAAAAATTGGAAAACAGTATAAGTCAAAAACAATTTCCATCTGTTGATTTTGGCATATTGCAATTGCGAAAAATAAATCCCAACGGCAACTATCATAGTGCTTCCGAAAATCCAATAAGGAGGATCAACATTGATGTTCGCGATATTTAAAATGATTAAAACAGAGAAAGCAATGGCATTCAAAGCACCCATAATATTCAATGATAAAATCACTGGTCGCTTAAGTATGTTCATCTCTTTGGAAGTATCAAAGAAAGGCGTAAACAATACTGTTGCTGGTATCAAAACTGTAACAAATGTCGCAAGCACAGGTTCAATGTATTTGTACATTTGGTAAAGAGCCAAGAAATACCAGTCGGAAAGAATAGGTAGTGGAGTCACTGCTGGGTTAGCTCTTGCTCCCATTTCAGCAGGGAAAATCATCGCAACAGAAGCTATCATGGCAATCATCAAGAAACCATCTGGCCACCAAGGTAAATTAAAACGCTTTTTCTTGTTGCTGTAAAAATATAATTCTGTAACTATCAAACCAATTGTCGATAAAGCCATATGCATTGAATAAAATCTTGTAATCGTCGCTTGTCCAATCGCGCTACCTCCAAGAAGTATTTGCTGAGTGGTCATACCAAGATTGAGATTGATAAATTTATTAAGCAATTTCATATCCAAAAGTACTCCAGCTCCAGTTGCAACTGAAGTGCCTGGCAAAGAAGTTGGGACCCCAAGTGCGAGCAATTTATCAACCATAGTCTCTCCTAGAAAAGCTAAATTGATTCCAAATTGATCCATGTAACCTGGGAAAGTAGCAAATACCTTAGTAGCCCAAAACGCTCTCTGGTTCCAGATTAGAAGATACCCTGATAGCCCCGAATAAAATCCAAGTAGAAGCAAGAAAAAACAGATCCAAAGATTTAGCTCTCTATTGTTTTTGTAATCAGCACAAATAAACATTCTGTACATTTTAAGAGTGCACATAATGATAAACGCATCAGCTCCATATTTATGCATGCCTCTTATCAACCATCCAAATGGGATGTGTTCTTGAATAACGATTATAGTATCGTAAGCTTGCTCAGCCGTTGGGACGTAAAACATTACCAAAAGCGCACCAGTAACGATAGTGACTATCCAAGTTAACCATTGCAGTGGACCTAATTTGTACCAGATATTGTCTTTTTGTTTGCTGACATAAGTCTCGTCAAAAAAATCAACGTTGTTTAGTCTATCAGTGACCATTTTGAGAGCTTGATCTAAAGTTGGTAGCTTGATATTCATTATGAAATACCTCCAGACTCAAGAGATCTAATGACGATTTCTGAACCTTCGATTTCAAAATTAAATTTAAATGGTGATCTTGGCGCAGGACCTGAAACTACCTTGCCGCGACCTTTTGAGTCATCAAGCATTGGATCGTAAACAGACAAGTGACAAGGACAAGCAAAAACTTTTTGCCCAGGCTGGGGTTTGTAATTATAACCAGCCGCAACTTCATCTTCAACCGGTACAAAATTAAACACACAGCCCAAATGAGGACACACTCTGGAAAACACTACAAAATCCTCTTTGCCTTCTGCTTTTAGAGTTTTAACAATAGCGCCAGGAATTGTTTTAATTTGTTCGCCGACAGAAGTATATTCACGATTGGTCTCTTGGAACATGAAATATTTAAATGACCATGGCTCAGGAAAATCTGATATCGCGAATCTGATTTCTTGAACCGGTGATGGCTTATCAGGACGTTTGAAGATTTCTGCAGTAGCTAAAGGACCAGAACTTGGTTTGAGATATCTAATAAAAGGCGAAATAAACAAAGAAGCAAAACCACCTATAACAGGGACAGCCAAAATAGCCTTTATAAAATCTCTTCTATCTAATTTATTGGACATTTTTTAATTCCTTCCTTCTTATTTAAGACCCACAGATTTCTTGTAAGTTTCCAGTTTTTCTCTTCCAGTATCTAATCTATCAACTTCTTGACTAAATCCAAATTGTCTAACATATCTAACAAGATTCCAAATCATTGCCTCATCGAAATATATTTGCTTGTCAAAATCATAACGGTTCTTCCAAGCTGGCATCGCAGTCCAAGGGATACCATGAGTCAACTCATTAAATAGTCTTTCATCGGTTCTAGTATAAAGTCTTTTTGCCATAGTGAAGTTTGCTGGAGGCGGATACAATGACTTATGCAAATTACCGTCACCCTGACCTCTAGTACCATGACAAACAGCACAATTTCCACCAAAGATAGCATCCATTTTTGCGAGTTCAGGACTACCTGCTTTGAAGTAACCAAGAGAATTTGCTCTATAGTACATCAAAACATCCCATCTTTGAGCCACATCTAAAGTTTTCGAGAAATTATGTTTGGGATCAGTTGAACCACCACATAATGATTCAAATTGCAGTTCTGGACTAACTTTGCGGATAGATTCATTGTTTGCTTTAGGAATTTCTCCGTGACAAGATGCACAGTTTGATTTATAAATTTTTTCTCCTCTCGGCAAAGATGGTGCATAAGACGGATACCTAAAATCTTTACACTTAGTTGTGTCAACTGAAGAGTGCCATTCTTTGATAAGAGTCGAAGCTAAGCCAGTCCTAGACTCAGCTGAGACCAAGGCTGCATTCAAAATTAAAACTAACAACAATAAATATTTCATATTAATAACCATAAAACGGAATCCAACTAATACCACACCAAATTATCACTATCACATAAAGCACAACTAAAAAAAGTGGCGGTTTATGATGCCCTACTTTGTATTCATCAGTTTTATTAATCGTCACAGGAACTGCTCCCTGATTGAGGGTTTCATAAACTGGGGACATTTCATCGTTTGTACTTGACATGCTTCTCCTTAAAATTCCTACTCTTGCAACATTTCAAATTTTGCAAACTCTATATCCTGAAATTCACCATTAGCGAATGCCCACACCGCTGCAATAGAAGCTATTGCAAAAGCCATTCCACAAAAAATAACAAAGATAGCAATAGCCTCTTTATTAAAAATTGAAAGTATCATTTGCTGAAGAGCAATCATGTTCTCTTGCATTAGTGTCCTCCTGAACCAGCTGTTGGTCCGCCAGGATTTGCTTTGTATGTACCTTCAGCTTTTTGCTTACCAATTTGAAGGAATTTATCAGTAAGTTGTTGAGGTAGAGCAGATTGATCTTCCCAATCTAGATCATTAATCGTCTGATAAGGTGCGATTATTTCACCAGAATCTTGAGGTAAAGTTTTCAGAAAAGCTACTAAATACCACATTTGCTCAGGCTTGAGTTTTAGTTTCCAGCGTGGCATACGAGTACCTGGAACTCCCTCAGCGACTCTGTAGTACCAAGTCTTGTCTGAATAAGCTTTGTAATATGGTCTTGTGAAATTAGCAGGTTTTTTGGCCATAGCAAGAGCGTTTGGTCCATTGCCAAGTCCATTTGTACCGTGACACACGGCGCAATTTTGTCTGAAAATACCAGCACCAGCGTTTGCTGCAGTAGCACTGTCGACATTTGGCTTATGTAATTCTGAAGCTTTCCAAAAAGCATCATCAGCTTCTGGATAGTAAGCTTCATAAATATGACGATTAGCAGGGTCTTCCATTCTTTTCACACCAAGTGATTGAAGATAGGCAACCAAATCTAATAAATCTTCTTCATTTAAAAAACTAAACGAAGGCATGATTGAACCTGGAGTATAGTCTCTTGGACTTCTCAAGTGACCCACATGCCAAGCATCTGGCATCTTGCCACCTTCATTACTTAAATCTGGGCCAGTTCTAGAAGTACCAAGAACGTTTGGTGTTTCATTTGCGTAGTCTCCAGCATGAACTTTAGATCCAAAATCTCTATCTTGCGGTCTAACAAACTGTGAGTGACAATACAAACAACCTTCTCTTACGTAAACTTTTCTTCCGCGACCAGCAGCGTTTGGAACAGGCATGCCTTTTGCATCGCGAATAATATTGCCTTTTTCATCTTTCTCGATATACTCCATGGCATATTGAGTTGGCTTGATCTTGACCATGGTCATATCCGGGATAATAACCACTACTGTGTAAATCATCAAAAAGGAAGTTGCAACAACCAAGGCAGGTAATATATAACCTTTTGCGCCAATTTTTTTATTATCGTTGGAGTCAGTCATTATTTCACCTCCACTGGAACAGCGAGATTAAGATCAGCCTCTGATGAGATGCTCTTGTCATTCATGGTCATAAAAATATTAAAGGCAAACAAACAACTACTTGCAAACATCATAACTCCGCCAATTGAACGCGTGATCCACATCGGAGGCAAGGTCAATGACCACTGAGCGACCGGATAACCAAGAGCCCAACCAACTGATTGTTGAAGACCAGCTATAGTTAGTGCCAAATAAAAAATACTAAATCCAATAAATAAAAGCCAAAAATGCCATTTGACTAAACGAACACTATAGATTCTTCTGCCAGTCAATCTTTGCAGTCCATAATATACAGAGCCAATTACAAAAAATGTAAATGTACCCAATAATGCAGCATGAGCGTGACCAACAACCCACTGGGTGAAGTGAATATACCAGTTTACCCCACGAGTAGCTTGAAATGGTCCTTGAATACAAGTCAAGAAATAAAAGAAAGATCCAGTCATCACAAATCTTAATGGCATATTGGTAGTAACCATCCACCAATTGCCTTTCATGGTCATATAGAAATTAGTCAAAACTGAAATTACCGGGATGACTAAAGCTGCAGAGAAAATTACTGCAAGCGCTTTCAACCACTCAGGGACTGGTGATTGCAATAAGTGGTGAGTACCTGTTGGTGCATAGAAAAATGCAATTGTCCAAAAACCAAGCATAGACAAACTATGACTCCAAACTGGTCTACCAGTCATTTTTGGAACCATATAGTAGGCAATGCCAACTCCAAGAACAGTAAACCACATTCCTAAAATATTATGTCCATAAAACCAATTAAGAATACCGTCGTTTAGACCGTCCATAGCAACAAAGGTTCTGTTACCAACTATATATATGAATGGCATCCAGAAAAAAGCACCCATAATATACCAAACTGAAACGTAAAGTTTTTTTACTGTTCTAGTTAAAACAGTTCTAAAAAGATTATATGAAAGCAAAACTAAACCAACTACTACTAATATGTCGAAAGGTTCTCTAAGTTCTGCATACTCTCTTCCTTCGGTATAACCATTAACAAGAGTTATGGCACCAAAAGCTATAACGGCGTTCCAAACATAGCAAACAAAATTTGCCAGTTTCTCAGAATACAATTTGGTTTTGCAAAGAGCAGGAATAATATATAAGGCTGAACCAATGTTTGCCATTGATAACCATCCAAAGGCAACCATATTAACGTGAGCAGGACGAATTCTAGTGAAAGACAATTGAGCAACACCTTTGGTTAAATCGGGGAAAGAAAACTCTAGTGCTCCTAATAAGCCTAAGCCCATGCCTATGACTATCCAGACTACTGCAGACAGCATAAAAAACTTTGCTGCGCTACCTTCTTCATTACTTAGAAATTTTTGTACCATTGCTCATGAATAATATTAAACTTAAACACTAAACTAGTCTAGTTCTTGAGGCTTAAATCAATGATTCGATCACATTCATTTAATGTCTTGGTTCTATGAGCAATTAGAATCATTGTTTTATCTTTAAACTTTGCGTTTAAGTATTTATGCATGACAGATTCAGTGCTCTCATCAATGCGACTCGATGCTTCATCCAAAACTACTATTAGAGGATCTGAAACATAAACTCTCAAAAAATTTATCATTTGCTGTTGTCCAGAGGAGATATTAGCCGCTCTTTCACTCAGTTCTGTTTTGTGATCGATTTGAGCTTCTGAAAGAAGTTCGTGTAATTTTTGAATATTCAAATCAGGATCTATATTTCTATTTAAATAAATATTTTCAAAAAGGTCACCAGCGAAAATATAGGAATCTTGATGAATTACAGAAATTTTTTCTCGTAAATCTTTTTTACTAATCTCATTGATATTCTTTCCGTAAATTTTTATTGAACCATTTTCGATCTGATACATGCCTGTAAGAATTTTGATGAGTGTGCTTTTGCCTTGACCAGTTCTACCGACAATACCAATCTTTTCACCAGCAAAGACTTTCAGATTGAAGTCTCTTAAAACCCAATTGGAATCTGGCTTATATCTGAATGAAACATTCTCAAAAGATATAACCGGCTCTATATGATTTTTATGACTCTCAATTAAATCTCCTTCAAGATATAGTTCTGTGTTTTCACCGAAAACTTCTTCGATTCTCGCCAAGGCTGTAAAAGCAGATTGGATAACGGTAAATCTATCTGTTAAGTTTCGAATAGGTTCAAACAAAGATTGGCTATATTGAATGAAAGCAATTATGAGTCCGGCTGAAACAACCAAATCAGAAAAGAATTTGGAGCAAATGAAAATCAAAACCAAAATTGCTAAAAGAGAAATCATCTCAATTAACGCTGACAATTGAGCGTCAGACTTAATGCTTTCATCATTTGCTTTAAAATATTTTTGATTTATGTCTGCAAAGCGCTGATTGGTCCAATTGAGAGCGTTATGAATTTGTACAACTTTAATACCAATAATATTTTGATGCAAAAAAGAATTCAATTTGGACAGTTCGACTCTTGCCTGCAAGTTTGCTGTTTGAAATTTTTCTTGATAAAAATTTGACAAGATAAAAACGGGAATCAAAAAAGCCAAAATAATTAGAGTGAGCTTCGTATTCAAATAAAACATAAAAGCCAAAATACCCATGATATTGACGATATCCAAAAGCACCAAAATCAAACCACCAGCAAAACTCTCTGAAAGCTGCTCTATATCACTAGTTAGACGCGAGACGGATCTTCCCACAGGTGTTCTATCAAAAAAACTCAAAGGTAGTTTTTCCATATGCATAAATAATTTCTGGCGCATATCAGAAACAATTCCTTGCCCAACTTTATTGATCAAATAAAACTGCAAAATTTGCAAAACAAAATTTAGTAAAACTACGGCAAGTAAAACAGCGACGTAAGTCCACAAACTAGGCAAATTATCTATTGCTCTTTGAACAATAATTGGTTGAATTGAGTATGTAATAGAACCAAGCGGCAGCAATAGCAACGAGGCGATAATCAAAAAACGATATGGCTTAAGAAATGGTTTGAGAGTATTTAGATATCGATGCACAATTTAATTGTATAGGGGTTATCACAGGTTTGTGGGAAATCAACAAAAAGTATAAAATTAAACGGTGGTTAGAGAATGGTTCTAAAACCAAATGCAAAAATTCTCTTGGCTACTGATGCCAGGGAACCTCAAACTAATGGGGTGGCAAGGACTTGGGGCAAAGTTAAAGATGATCTTGAAAGTCATGGCGATAAAGTTGAAATCATACAACCCTGTCGTTTGCGCACTTATCCTTCACTCATGGGTTTAAGTTTAGCTTATCATCCTAGTTTTGCCGCAATTGATAAATTATTCAGAGCATTTCAACCTGACGCTTTGCATATTCTGACCCCTGAATCCTCGCTAGGGCAAAGAGTTAAAAAATATGCCGATAGAAATGGGATCAGGTACACAAGTTCAAAGGCTGGAGATGTAAATATTTCTAGAGAAGCATTAATCCCTCTTGACAATCAAAGTTTTTCTTCAAAACAAATAGCCAATCCACTTGTTCATAATTCATATGAATTTAAAAATAAGCAAAAACTGGACAGAATAAGGCTTGCTAGTTTTTCTGATGTGCATATTTCTACAATCGCTAATGATTTACCAAAAGGTAATCATAGTGAAAATTTTTTGATAGACCTAAAAGCATTTGTAAGCAAATCAGAGCGATCACAAAATAAATCCAGGCAAGATTTATTAACTCTCAATGGAGATTTTTTTGATCTTTTGGAGTCGTATATTTGGGATTACGGTGAATTGCCTGTCAAAAAAGAAGGACGATTAGTTGATCCAGAAAAAGTAGTTCAATTGTTCGAAAAAATGTTAGGTCAAAATCAAAAAGTAATCTCACAATTTACTAAATATCTCCAATCAAGTCCTGATGCGAAATTGATATATGTCATAGGGAACCATGATTTTTTATTTAAGCTTAGTCCTACTCTAAGAGAAATGTTTCAAAGAGCTTGCTTACCAAATGCTGATGAAGCTGAGCGAAAACAAAAAATTATTTTCACAGATGATCTGAAAGTGGAAGATCTAGGTTTACACATAGAGCATGGGCACAGATTGGATAAATATGATTATTCTAGTAACGGAGATGTTTGCTGGGGTGACTGGCTAGCCTATATCAAAATTCAAGTAATAAAAAATATCATTAAACGACTAGAAGGGTTGAAGTCCAAATATTCAGATAACGAAAAACAAATTGAAAAATATAAAAATAGAATCATGAAAGTTGAATATATTAGAGATGCTAAATTGTTTCCAAAATATCTAGAAAAACTAGCAACAATAGCAGAAAATAAATATCAAGGAAGTTTTGGAAATGAGTTGAAAGCAGCCATAATGAATTTCAATGATGATTTTGCTAAAATGCTTAAAAAATCGTTAGGTGCATACGGAATTCTAGTACCGGAGAGCATATTAAAATCACAATCATCTCTAGAGCTCTGTGCGAAAATAATAAATTTTATCTATAAAGAACTTACTCATAAAAATTCGATTCAAACAAAAGCAGCAGCAGAGATTTGTGAAAATGATCCTCGATTTATTTGCGTAAGTATGGGACATACACATATCCACGGTATTCATGAAGATGTAATAAACATTTGCGGCAGAGAACAAAGAATCATGTCAGTTAATAGTGGCACTTACGTACCAATGAAAAAGGTTCAATGGAAAAACGGTGTTTGGATGATTGGATCAACAATGATGCCAAAAGGTGGAGTTATTTTTTCAGCAAATTTAAAAGGCAAT
The DNA here is from genome assembly GCA_021299565.1 of Candidatus Caenarcanales bacterium. Classification (GTDB taxonomy): domain Bacteria; phylum Cyanobacteriota; class Vampirovibrionia; order LMEP-6097; family LMEP-6097; genus JAJTHA01. The sequence continues at coordinate 5,563 of JAJTHA010000084.1, read as the reverse complement.
TTAAGAAAAGTCAAAGTCTCTGCATTGCATGGATATGAGACCGAATATAAATTCCGCGTGGTTGACACTCTTAAAGTTCCAAATTGAAATCTGCTTTTTCAGAAATCATAGTTTGCTGACTAATTAAAATAGTAGTTTTATTTTTTCTAATCAAAAGAATTTCATCTAATATCTGACTAGCAGTATTGCTATCCAAATTTGCAAAGCTATCATCTAGGATCAAAATTTCTGGCTCTAAAGCCAAAGCACGCGCAATAGCCAAACGCTGTCTTTGACCACCAGACAAGGTGATACCTCCTTCACCGACAATTGAAGCATAGCCTTCTGGCATTACATCAATTTCTTTATCCATTAATACTAATGATGCTAGATGACGTACTTGCTCATCAGAAATGTTAGAAGCATATCGAATATTGTCCTCGACAGACAACGGAAACATAAAACTATCTTGTGGAATCAAAACTATAAGTCGCCTTAGATCTTCTAGTTTGATATTTTTGACATCGGTATTATCGAGCAAAATCTCTCCATCAGAGGGTTCAAGCAATCTGACCATTTTTGAAACTAATGTAGTTTTGCCAGAAGCCACCTTGCCAGTGATAGCAAAAACAGTTGCTTTGGGGATTTTTTTATTGATATTGCCACCAAGAAAGATTTCATGATCAAAAGTTCTTTTAGATATTGCATTAGCGCGATCAATAATTTGAGCTTTGGTAGAAAGTATTTCTTCTATTCTTCTGGTGCTAACTTGAGCGCGATAAATAATAGTAATAATCCAACCCAAAGTTGCAATAGGCCACAATAATCGTTGAATATAAAGCGAATAAGCGGCAAAGTCTCCAGCACTAAAGGTTCTATTCTCAATTCCCAAGCCACCAAAATATAAAAGCAGAACAAAACCAAGTGATGCAATTACTCGCATTACTGGACCAATAAAACTTCGCAATGTAACAAGTTTGAGGTAGTCGGCTTTTAGGTTTTGATTATAAGTATCAAAGCGACTAAACTCAAAAAGCTCTTGAGCAAAGGCTTTGATAATATAAATACCACTAAAATTTTGCTCCAAGAAACTACTCATCTCTGCAAGCCTGATTTGCACTAAATCTTGAAATTTTTTGATATTTGAACTCAGGGCAACTACGAAAAAAATCACCACTGGTATTAAAGACAAAAAGCACCAAGTGAGCTTCACGTGAGCTATAAACATCAAAGGAAGAATGGTTGCAAAACTAATTAAAGTATTTGCGACATTTAGCATGCCAAATCCAGCAAGAGCTCTAATTGACTGGATATCATTAGTAATAATTGAGATCAACTCTCCACTACGACGATTCAAATAAAAACCAGGTTCTAATTTAACCAGATGCTCAAAAAGTTTTTGCTTGAGATCAAACTCTACTTGCCTGCCTATTCCAAAAATCTCCTGCCTGGATAAAATTCTAATTATCGCCATAATCAAAACCAAGAATGAAACCAGAAAAACCCAATCAGTTACTGCTTTACGCTCGATAATCCCATGATCAATAATTTTTCGAATTTGATCTGGAATATAAGCAGCCAGCAAATTAACAATAAGCAAAAGAAAAAAGCCCCACAAATATTGGCTTTTGTATTTAAGCATGTAGCTAATAAGTTTTTTTATTTCCACCATAGCTCCAAAATTACAAATATCATGATTACAATAGATATCCAAGAATTAATCACAAAAAAAGCTTCTTCGATCTTACCTTTTTGAACAAGCTTCTGCTCAAAAAAAAGCGCAATTATTACTGCAAGTATACCTAGCTTGTACGGCAATCCTAGACCAAGCTCCAAGCCGGTCATATAGAGCAAAACAGGTGTCAAAAAATGCAAGAATCTTGATATCATCAAAGCATTATCAACGCCAAATTGAACAGGAATGGAATGTAAATTATTTGCTTTATCAAAATCATAATCCTGTGTCGAATATATTATGTCAAAACCTGCAACCCAAAAACTTACAGCTAGAGCAAGGTAGATAGGCGCCATCGAATCACAAGTACCCGTTACTGCTATCCAAGCTCCAAGCGTTGCGCCACCAAGAGTTGTACCAAGAACAAAATGACAAAGCCATGTGAATCGCTTAAGATAGGAGTAAATTAAAATCCAGAGAATTGCAATTGGCAAAAGGATTTGGCAAAGTTTTGGCAATTGAAAACTTGCATAAATAAATAAAATAATTGAAAGCACTGATATCCATAACGCCTGTGATTTAGAAACTAAGGCTTTTGGAATTTCACGATTTTGGGTTCTTGAATTGAGAGCATCAATTTTATGATCAATTAATCTATTGATTGTCATGCCTGCACAGCGCGCGGTAAATAAACAAATTGCAGCCCAAAATAAATTAATCCATTGATAGTCGCTCTGATAATGCATAGCCAGCAAAGCAGAGCTAATCACAAAAGGTAAAGAAAAAATTGTGTGCTCGATTTTTATCATGCGAGCCCAATGGACGATTGCGTTCATTATATTCATCATACATGAGGAGATAATGAGAATAATTCTCAACAACGTATCTAATCTTGATAAAAATGTAAACTTTAATATATCGAGGTTTTGCAATGAAAATAACCGCTAATGAAGAATATGGCTTGAGGATAATGCTAAGAGCCGCAAAAATCCAAAATGAAAGACCAGGAGAGTTAATCTCTCTAAATGAACTCGCTCAAGCCGAAGGAATCAGCGTTGAAAATACAGCTTCTATTCTATCGAAACTTAGAGAAGCGGGTTTAATAGAAAGTCTAAGAGGTAAATTTGGCGGCTATAAATTGATTAAAGAGCCTGCTAATACTTCATTGTACGAAGTCTTAAAAGGAATCAGCAAAGAAACTTTTAGTTTTGATTTTTGCGAGTCATATAGTGGTACTCAAGAAACCTGCGTCAATGCTGGCGACTGCACGGTAAGACCAGTATGGTCTCACTTGACTAGCCTAATCAATAATTTTTTGGCTGGGATTTCCATCAAAGATCTAATGACAGATGAACATAAAACCGATGCACTACTGCAACGCTTCACTAGTGCTAGCCTTGAAGGAGCAAAATAGTGGAGACCAATCTAGAAAAACTTCAAACTCAAGAATACAAATATGGCTTCACGACAGACGTTGAAGCTGATAAATTCCCCAAGGGACTAAATGAAGACGTTGTAAGAAAAATTTCAGCGATCAAAAACGAACCTGAGTTTATGCTTGAGTTTAGACTCAAGTCTTTTAAGCAATTTCAAAAAATGACTGAACCTAAATGGGCGAAACTAAATTATCCAGAAATTGATTTGCAAAACATCATTTTTTATTCTGCTCCTAAACAAAAGGTCACGAAAGAATCACTTGATGAGGTTGATCCAGAGATTTTAAAAACCTATCAAAAACTAGGCATTGCACTCGAAGAACAAAAAAGACTTGAGGGTATAGCCGTAGATGCTATTTTCGACAGTGTTTCAATAGCAAATACTCATAAAAAAGCTCTTGCCGAAATTGGAATAGTTTTTTGTTCAATTTCTGAAGCTATCATAGAATATCCGGAATTAATCAAAAAATATCTTGGTTCAGTCGTACCAAATTCTGATAATTATTTTGCTGCTTTGAACGGAGCAGTATTTAGCGATGGAACTTTTGTATATATTCCTCCAAATACAAAATGCCCACTTGAACTATCAACCAACTTCAGAATTAATACAGAAGGATCTGGTCAGTTTGAAAGAACATTAATTGTTTGCGACGACAATAGTTATGTCTCATACCTTGAAGGCTGTACAGCACCAGCTTTTGATACCAATCAGCTTCATGCTGCCGTAGTTGAATTATTGACTCTAGAAAATTCTGAGATCAAATATTCGACAGTACAAAACTGGTACGCTGGAGACGAGAATGGCAAAGGTGGAATTTATAATTTCGTGACTAAAAGAGCTAAATGCCAAGGAAATAATTCTAAAGTTTCTTGGACTCAAGTAGAAACGGGCTCTGCGATCACATGGAAATATCCTAGTTGTATTTTGCAAGGGGACAATAGCGTAGGCGAGTTCTACTCTGTAGCACTAACCAATAATTTGCAACAAGCAGACACCGGTACCAAAATGATACATATCGGTAAAAATACAAGGTCAAACATAGTTAGCAAGGGCATTTCAGCCGGCAAATCTTCTAATGCTTATAGAGGACTTGTCAAGGTTTTACCTGGCGCAGCTAATGCAAGAAACTACACTCAATGTGATTCAATGCTCATTGGAGCAAAGTGTTCAGCGAATACTACTCCATATATAGAAGTGTCTAATAACACGGCAAATATTGAACATGAAGCGAGTACATCAAAAATCTCAGAAGAACAATTGTTTTATTTGCAGCAAAGAGGAATTAGTGTTGAAGATGCTGTATCGACTATCATTAGTGGTTTTTGCAAAGATGTTTTCAACTCCTTACCAGGAGAATTTGCAGCAGAAGCAAATCAACTTATGTCATTAAAATTGGAGAATACAGTAGGATGAAAATACTAAAAATAGAAAATTTACACGCAAAGATTGTAAATGAAAACGAACAAGAAGAGAAAAAAATTCTTGATGGATTAAATCTAGAAATCAGTGCCGGAGAGATTCACGCCATAATGGGACCTAATGGCTCAGGCAAAAGCACTCTTTCAAAAGTACTTGCTGGACACCCATCATATGAAATCACAGCTGGCTCAATAGAATTTATGGGTAAAAATTTGATTGACATGGAAGCAGACGAAAGAGCCAATGCTGGACTGTTTCTGGCTTTTCAATATCCTCTTGAAATACCTGGCGTTAATAACTTGAATTTTTTGAGAATGGCTTACAATTCAAAACAAAAATATCTAAATCAAAATGAAATGGATCCTCTGGATTTTGATGATTTCATTGAAGAGAAAATCAAAATACTACAAATGGATACTAAATTCTTAGATAGAAATTTAAATGAAGGTTTCTCTGGAGGAGAAAAGAAAAAAAATGAGATTTTGCAATTACTCACTCTAAATCCTAGCCTCGCTATACTTGATGAAACTGATTCAGGGCTTGATATTGATGCTTTGAGAATAGTTGCTAATGGCATAAACACTTACAAGAACAGCAATAATGCGGTGCTGATGATAACCCACTATCAAAGGCTTTTGGACTATGTTAAACCTGATTTCGTACATGTCCTAGCAAAAGGCAAAATCATCAGAAGTGGTGGTGCGGAATTGGCATTAGAACTCGAACAAGAAGGATATGCTTTATCGTGAGTAGTTTAATTTTGGATTTCGAAGAAGCTGTAATTAGAACTGCCTCAAAACATAGTTCGGAAATAGACTTCATACAAGAAGGGAAATTTCAAGCTATCAATAAATTGCAAAATTTAAAATTTCCAAACAAAAAATCAGAGGACTGGAAATACTATACCTTTGAAAATATTCTCAACGCAAAATCAACAATCTCAAACCTCGAAACCTTCTCTGGCACTCAAAAACCTAGCCCTAATGAAATCAAAAAAATTATAGAGCAATATGTTTTCCAAGAAACAATGGATAATTTCATTATCACTGTTAA
>JAJTHA010000097.1 GCA_021299565.1 Candidatus Caenarcanales bacterium | reverse complement strand
TCGCGAACACAAAATTAGCTTATGCTGCGAAAACATGAAAAGGCTGCTAACAAAAGCGAGAAATGCTAAAATTTGCCCTTATGAAAAAGATTGGCTTCATAGTTTTAGTAATTTCTCTTTTTGCATCACTGGCGTTAAAAGCTGCTGATACAACGACTACAACAAAAGTTGATCCCAAAAAAATCGAAGCAGAACAAAAAAAAGTTCAGAGCATGCTTGATAAGTTTGTAACAAGCCTAAATAAAGATCCTAAAGCATATACTATTTTGGTTGAAGGCAATGATGTACTAAATGCATATGCAACTATAGGCAAAAAAATTGTTGTTTTCACCGGTTTAATTGACAGTCTCAAAAATCAATCAGCGCTTGCTTTTGTAGTAGCGCATGAGCTTGGTCATATCGAGGAAAGACACTCAATAAACGGCATGGTAAGAACAGGAGTACTTTCTTTAATTGGAGCTGCTTTTTTCAAAGAAAAAACGGTTGCTAGTAATGTTTATGGTGCTGCCGCTAATCTTGGAAGCCTGCATTACAGTAGAGGCGCTGAAAAAGAAGCAGATATGTTTGCTGTTGCCATCATGAATAAACTCTATTGCAATGTGCCGGGCAAGTTAGAATTTTTTGAAAAGAATGCAGCTAATCAAAAATCTCCAAAAATTGCTGAGTATTTTAGTACTCATCCTCTTGATACAACCCGTATTGAATATTTGAAAAAAGCTATTACTGATGCTGGCTGCAAAGCTTAACATAAACGCGGCATATTATTTTAAAGGTGGCCAGCCTGATCAATTGTTGGAATAAAACAATGGTTGAGAGTTTCAAAACTATCATTAATAATACTTTTAATTTATGCTCAAAGTATCAGCTTAGTTAAGGCAATAAATAATGGTAATTCTACGTATTTAGAAACTACATTTATTAGTGGAGAGAAGCCTGAGCTTAAACTTTATGTACATGAATATATTAATAAGTTTGATTTAAGCAAAACCAGAAATTTTAAAGCAAAACTAGATACGAGTGATTTATACAAAAGCAATCAGAATATAAGTAGTTTTCAGATTGATGTTTATGAAATCAATGGACAAAAAAGAGATTTTATTAGTAGACAAAATCTGAGTTTTCAAATTGATGATAAAAACAGAGTAATATCGCTGGACCCTGGTTATTTTACAAACAACGAAAAAAACATAGAACTAGAACTATATGATTCAAACAAAAAATTGATAAATATTTATCAAACAAAAATTAGTGCGATTAATTTAGATAGTCAAATTGACGAAAAGTCAATTGCCGTCAGTGATGCAGACTGTCCGAATGATAGCTTTGGAGAATGTCATCTTAAATATATTTTTGACAAAATAAGTTTTGAAGCTAAGCCTCAAAAACAAATCTCCACTAGAATTATCAAAGACAATTCTGGCTTTTATAAATTAACAGTACCAGTCACCAGAAAAGCATTTGGTGAATTAAATGATGTGATTAGATGGAAAATAGATGATGACGATGATGATTCTACGGATAACGGATCAAATTTTGATGTGAGCGATCCATACTATTTCACAGTAAAAGCAGGAGATGGAATCAATCCTGGAATCAAATTCAATTCAGGATTATTAAGCAATCAACCTATTAACGGGGCACTGGAGTATGACGGAAAAAGCTTATACTTCACATCAAATGGAACTAGGTCTATTCTTGGCGCAAGAGGAGAAAGAGGATCAAGTGGCTCTCCAGGTCCCCAGGGGATTGTAGGTCCGCAGGGACCCCAAGGACCTATCGGTACTTTTATAAACGGCGGTTTGATGAATGGCACACTTGCTTTTGGCTCAAATGGCTTAATGCAAAATTCTTTATTGAATGGAACAACTACGATAAATGGTCCTGTGCGTGTCTTTGGAAATATCAATGGTTCGACAGCTCGCTTCACTAGTTTATTTATTAATGGTTCACTGCAATACAAAGACACAAATCAAGCAAATGGTTCTATACTCACGTCGGGACCTAATGGTCAAGCGAGATGGAGAGCAGCTACTGCGCTATCAGTAAGTAATGCAAGTACTCTTGATAATTTAGATTCATCACAGTTTATTCGATCAGATCTAAGCGATAGCTACACTGGTACAGAATTAGATTTTGCGGCAAATACTCTTCTTGATCTTAATGGTAATTTAGAAATCGCAGATCCAAATATTATATTTGATGGAGTTTCTACGACTTTTACTCAAAACTCAGGAGCCTTCAATGTCAATCCAGCAGCAGGATCCAACTTGAATATCAACTTGAGTGGTACAGGTGATTTTGCAGTTAACACTAATCAATTGTATATCGATACTTCAGCTTCTAGAATTGGAATCGGCACTAGCAATCCTGGCAATAAATTAACAATAAATGGTAGCCCTGGGGCATTATTAGGTTTGATACCAGGGAATGGTTCGATTGCAAATTCTGCTTTTATTCAAGTAAATAACAGAGCGAGATTTGGTTATAATGGCAGCAATACTTCGGTGGTCATTGATGATGGATCTGCAAATAAAGCAATAAGATTTAGTAGTGGTAATGCTGAAAGACTATCTATACTAACTAGTGGTAGTATCGGTATCGGCAACACCAACCCACACTCATTACTAACCCTAAACGGTACAAATATTTCTTTTTCATTGCGTGAAGGGTCTGCACCAACTACTACTGTTAACTACGGTAAAGTATTTGTGAATTCGGCAAACTCTAGATTATATTTTCAAGATGATTCGGGAGTGAATTATAACCTTACTAATGGTTCTTCTGCGGGCACTACGGCTGCAGCAGGCTCCAACACCCAGTTCCAATTCAATAATGGCGGCAATTTGGGTGCTAATGGTGCTTTGACATTTGTTGCTGGAACAAGAACACTTGCGGTTGCGGCTAACGCTACACTTGATATCGACTCCACTAATGTTTCTATCGCTGATTCTAATATTGATTTTGATTCTGGTTCTGGGGTGACATTTACTCCTACAGCTGGACAAAACTTGAATATAGCTTTAGCAACAACAGGAGATTTTGCCGTCAACACTAATCAACTTTATGTCGACACCAGTGCGACAAATGTAGGCATCGGAACTAACAACCCAAATAATTTCAAACTGCAAGTTCTCGGAAATATTGGACCAAATAGCAACTCCGCTCATACACTGGGTTCCACGGGTACTAGATTCTCTAATACTTTTTCGGATACTTTTACTGGAACAACAGGAGCAATAACTACCATCAACGCAACAACAGTAAATGCAACTACTGTGGACATCAATTATACAGACGGTTCCATCATATACTCAAACAGCTCTGGAGCACTAAGTCAAAACAACGCGCATTTGTATTTCAATCCCACGACAAGAAATATGGGAATTGGAACTAATACTCCAAGCTCTAAGCTTGAAGTAAGAGGAGCCATTACAACAAACGGAATTATAATGCCTGATGGTGCTACAGCCGGTTACGTTCTCACTACAAACCCTAGTGGACTAGCTTATTGGGCAAATGTTAGTGTGGTAAATAATGGCTCTGACACATCTCAAGGTAGCTTGATCGGTGCAATTCAATTTCGCGGTGCTCTTGCTGGATCCTTCCAGGCAGATGAAGTTGCTCTTTTTTGGGATGATGCTCAAAATCGTTTGGGGCTGGGGACTAACACTCCTGGATATAACTTGGATGTAAGAGGAGATGCTTTTATCGAAAGTAACGGAACAATAGGGCAATATTTATATCACGTTGCTGATACCGATACTTCACTAAGGTATCAAGATGATGATATCGAAATGAGAGCTGGAAATGAATTGATGATTGACTTACACGAAGATGGTGCTCAGGATATAGTTACCATCGGAGATGGCGGTGATATAGATATAAATTTCAATAACGATATGTTTACAGAGGGTAGCTCGAGCAACGTTGGCATCGGGACTACTAGTCCTAGCCAAAGATTGGATGTAGTTGGTAGTGTAGAAATCAGCAATGATCTACATTTAGGGCAATATCTTTATAGATTCACCGACAATGATACTTTTATGAGATTACAAGATGATGATATTCAGTTTTCGGCTGGCGGAGAGACTCTACTTATACTCAATGAAACAGCAAGTCAAGACACCGTTACTATCGGTGATGGCGGGGATGTAAACATCAATCTCAATAATGCTTTATTTATCAATGGACAAACTTCGACGACTACTCTTAATACGCTAAATGGTACAACGGCAAACTTTACGACTATTAACGCTTCAACGTTAAATATTTCCAATTTGGCACACCTGAATCCACAACTAAATCCGCCAGGAATTGCGACGATGGGAGATCTTTATGTAGATTCAGATACAGGTGAATTATGTTTTTATGATGGTGTTTCCTGGACCGGAATCAAAGCTGGCGGGGCTTGTAACTAAACATCAAATCCTCTCTTTGAGCATGATGTCGTATTGTAGAAATCAAATTATAAGCAACAAACAATATCTTTTCCTGAAGAATTTTTGCATCAAATTCATGATTATATATTTTCAAATTATCTTCTAGTAATTGAAGTTTCGAATATATTTCTTGATGATCTTTTAGTAATCGTTCTAGATCATTTGGATTTAAATTAGCACTTGGAAATAGTTCTATTTCTTCCACCAGAAAATGTTTGTTTTTAACAGCACGCAAATACCTTACTAATAGATTGGTCAATTTCAATAGAGAGTTTTTATCAATTTCTTTTTTAAAATAGCTTAAACGCAACAGTAAATCCTCAAGATTTGAGTTAATTTGTTTGTGTGAAATTAGCAGTGATTGGGGCATTACTTTAATATTTAGCATGCACGATGTGATATTATTTGGAGCATGGATATTGCTTGGATTATCTTAATATGATCAAAGAAGACTCAATTCTAGGAAATATGAGTGATAGTTTGCTACGTGCTTGGCATAAGCACGCCTTAAAAAAGAGTTATAAAAGTTTTGCTCAAAACACTAATCGACTCAGTAAACTTAAAGACAAAACTTTTTTGCAAGCTCGAAGAATCTTACTTCGCTTTCTTAAATATTACCCAAGTACAAATCTTGACCAAGAACTTTTAAATAGCATTGCTAAAAAAAGACAAGTAGAATTTTCAGATCTCAATAAGCTCATTACTGAAATCCGCGATATCGCGATTAAGTTACAAAATTTAAATAAAGACGAAAAGGCTACACAAGATCTCAAATATGTTCGGGAAGAGATGCTAAATCTCCAAGACTTTTATACAGAACTTAGTGCAGCAAAACAATATGAAGATTTAGAACAAAAAGCAATACCCTACATTGGAGTAGATTTGACTAATCGCATGGAAGTGAGATTATTAAACCTTTCAACTCATGCAAAGTTAAAGGAGCTCTACAAAAACTTTACAAAAAAACTAGATCGCTCAGTAGTAGAAAACATGTCTTCTGCTGCAGAACAAAGCCAAAAAGCAAAAACAGAAATTGCTCGAGTTGATCCACAAGCGCGAAACGAAGCAGACAATAGTGAAACTCAGCCAAAAGACTATGTTGAAGAACTTCAAGCACGTAAAATTGATGCAACTGAGCTATTAGGACAAAAATTTGATGATACTACTAAGTTCTTAGGCACAGTTTATAGAATGAATAAGGATACTGTCAACGCTAGCATGGCAATTCAGCCAGAACTAGAGCATGCTCTCACCTTCAGTGAAATTAAAATACCTAATTTAGATTCAAACAATCTCTTTGCTGAGAATCAGATCCAAGTAGAGTTACCAATAAATACTGATTTATACAGTAATTCAAAAACTATATTTTTACCAAGTACACCAGGCTACCAAGTAACTCACTTGAGTCAAATAAATGCAAATGGTAGCCAAGCAACACACCCTCTTCTCGTTACACAAAATGCTATTGGAGCCGTTAAACTCAATAATGATCAAAATTCCGATGTTACAAAAATACACTATTTACTTGAGCAAAAATCTCAGAAACTAGATGCAAAAACGCATAGAGACTTAACAATAGAAATAGCCGACCCTATTGATTTGGCAATGCATGATCGCTTAATAAAAAAGTTGCCAAATATTCAAGACAAAATACCTTTTATTGCAAATAAAGTATTTTCTAGTGTGAATTTTGGAGAATCACTTTCAGAGACTGAAATTGCTCAACTTAATTTATTAATTTGTAACGAATTCAGGCGAGCTGGTATTGCATCATACATCAGCACTAATGGAAAATTCACTCAAGACCCTGAAGGTCAAGATAGCATCATGGTTGAACCCTATTCATATTCAATAGTTTATTTTAACGAAGATGGTGAGGCTCATGAATTTGCAGCAACACAGTCTTTCAATGCTTTTACTCAAGCTTCCTTGAAAAGTGATGCTCAATCTGACTCAAGTTCTATTCCTTTATTACATGACTGTCTCACTGCTAGTGTGAATTTAGAACCAGCTACAAAGACTAAAGGACTCATCAGCCCACTGACAAGAAAGGATCAAGAAAAAACTATTTGTGCTTATAGTCTTCAAAATGCAAATGATTTTGAAAATGGTCAAGAATTTTTAAACTACTACGCTCTTGAACTTGAACAAGGTAAAGCCCAATGGCAGAGGAATATTCAATTAGTTAATGTTGAAGCAATAGTTAAACACCTTGCGGAGTTAGAGAGAGTGGACAATGATAATCTTTATCTTGACGACGGTGGTTATAAATCAATTATCGATTATGCAAACAATCCTAATAGTGATCATGCTTCTAAAATCATAAGAACTCCTCACATAATAAAGAAAATCATCAATCAAGCATACTTCATGGATAAAGATGAAAAAAAAGAAGATTTGATTGTAATACTAAAATCAAACCCTGAATTAAGAAAGAGAATGAGGTATTTTATTTTTAAATCACTAGATATTTTCACTGCTGCTGAGCAATACTCTGATGTGGAAAATGGTGAGATGTATATCAAGCATGTATTTGAAGGAATTTTTGGTAATGATCTAAACAAAAAACTTTTTTCAGCAATATTTAGAACTGAAGACCTTCGTGATCTAAGCCTTGATGAACTAGAAGGCTTCTTGAATAATAAAATATTCTTTTCTGAAAGATCTAATTTTTCAGACATAAAAATCACAATACTAACAAAACTATATAAAACTCTAATTAACAAAAAAACTCAAGTTCTTTCAGACGGGGAAATACCTAATCAACAAATGAGCAAACTCTTTGATAGAACAAGTGAGTTATTAGCAAAGCTCTGTTCCTTTAGAGTAGATATCAAAGGTGACTATTACGGCTTAGATCCAATTCTAGATGATGGTTATGACTGTACACCTTCATTTGCTCCAAGTGAAAGCTATAGTTTAATGCAAGACTTAGCCCACCATAATCCAAAACAATTAGAAAAAATGATAGCGGAATCAATTTTCTCAGAAAATTTTGCTGCTTTTATCAATACTAAAAAACATAATGAAAAATCAAATCTTTGTGACTTAATTCTTAGAGCAAATCCTGCACCAAATATATTTCTCATTAAAGAAGATAAAATCCTTCTTCAAGATACTTTCAAACTCCAGCTTAGAGAAATGATGCGAAAAAAGCTTCTCGAAAGTTTATACGTTAATGGACTAGTCGGCATGCTTAAGAATCTATACAAATTTGGTGTAGATACCAAAGGAATTATTAGTGACGAAGAGTTTAATAAGTTTCTTCAAAAAGTTGGATACAAAAATGAGACTGTTCAAATGAAACAACTCTTTGATCTTGAGATTGAACCAGAGCCAGTTAGGCAAAGTTGCCCAGAAAGAGGTATTAAATTTAAACCAAGATCAGAAGATGAATTCAGGCTGAGACTATATCAAAAACTCCCTACTATCAAACTAGACTCCACTTTAGTACATAGTCGAGTTAACCCAGGCAAAGATTTTCTAAACCCCATAATTGAAGTCGATTTAGAGAGAGCTTATCAAAGAATTAGCTCAGAAGCGTTACATGCAAAAAAAATAACAGAACTCAGCCAATTATACAGACTAGCAGGTCCTAAAGATAGGCTCGATGAATCTACTAAGCTCAGCAAAGAGTTTTATGACAAAATCCTTGCTGAATTCTCAAGAGAGATTAGCCTTGAAGAAGTGAACAATCGCAATCGACCTAGTTTTGTTGGGGATTTGTTTGACTCATTAGGCATTGAGGATAAAAAAGAACTCATTAACAAATATAATCCAGAGTTTCTAACTTTATTAAAAAGCTTAGGCTTAAGTATTGAAGAAGTTTTGCCTCAAGCCAAAACTGATTACTTTATAGCTAATGCAAAACAAGAAATTGAAAATGAAATTCAGCGCATAGAAAATGGTTCCAGTGATCCACTATCCTTAGGATCTAGGTTGAGAGAGTTTACTGGGAAATATGAACTTGTTGACAATAGAGCTATTAATTTTCTAACCGGTGTTTATAATATTTTAGATGAAGACAAACAAAAAACTTTGCGCTCTAAGCTTTGCTCTACTTTAGACCAAAATCTAAATGAATCTGAAAATGTCATTGCACTCATAGACGAAGCTTTAATAGAAGCTTGTCAAAAAAGCGTCTTCGCGAAAGATATAAAAGCCTTGACAAACGGATTAAATAATCTAGGTAAAAGATTATTTAGGCATAATATTATTTATGATGCGAAATTAAAAGAGACACTAAAACATGAATGGCAATGGCTAAATTGGTACAACGAACCCTTATTCAATAAACAAAAAAATCCTTTAACTACTGGTCCCGCTCAAGATCTTATTAAGACTAAGTTACCTGGCTTGAGTCCAGATAGTTTATTTAGCCATTTGGCACGCATGAAAAGTTCTTCACATGCTTTTAACTATATTTTCAACAAAGCTGTTTGCAATAACTTAAAAAGATATCTTCATGAAGGTAATTTTGAATGGACTAGAGCAAAAAAATTAAATAACAATCTTAGTAAACGTAAACCAGTTGATATACAATCAAAGCCACTCATTGATTCTAAAACACGAAGTGGTTACTCTGGAAGCAGAGCTGGTAGTGTCCTTGGATCTACTGAATATAATTACTCAAGACCCCATGTACAAGGAGATGATATTAGAAAAATTGACTGGTCTCTTTATGCTAGAACAGGTAAGCCACACACTAAAACATTGACTGACGATGTTGAATTAAGATCTCAGGAATATATTATTGATCTATCTTGGTTAAACTCTTATCACAATGCTATCAAAGATGGGTATATAGGCTTAGAACCATTTGAAAATTTAGTTCAATTTATTTATCAAAATGGTCATAAAAAAAACAACAAAACACTTACTATCACTTGCAATGGAGTACCAATTCTACAACTCTCCAAAGAAGAAATTAATGGGATAGTCCAAGGTAAAGCAATCAAAGATGATTACGGTAGAAGAACACGCTTAATGGATTTATTTCTCAGTTTAAGGGCACTAGCAACAGCGAATCTTAACCCTTTTAATTCCATAGAAAGTCCTATCTTAACTGTGCCATATCATCCTCGCTACAAAAATTCTCAAGTTCATATTCTTATACCTGGCGGGGCGAGGTCTAAAAAAATCACAAATTCTTATCATCTCTTTGATTCATGGTCTAAACAACAAGGTTCAGAAATTCTTGTAGCTAGTCAGATAAATTAACTAGAAGAGGAGATACAAGCCAAGGCACAGTTAGCATCGGTGATGGAGGTGATGTAAACATAAATCTCAATCAAGATTTGAGTCAATTTGTTGATGAGAATCGAATAGTGATAGGGGCATTTTTTGTTTTCTCGACGCGCTAAAGATCCATTCTATAAGCTAAATTACATCTGGAGCCATATTTGTCGCCTTCGCTATCAATTGGCACTCTATAAAATCCAAACTTTTCATATAAATGAATCGCTGACTCTAATTTAGAATTGGCATAGAGAATAATATAACCATATGATTTTTGTTTTGCTTGATTAATAATTGATTCTAATAACAACTTACCAATATTTTGCCCTCTATAATTTTTTGCTACAGTCATTTTGGAAATCTCACAGGCTTGATCCGAGTGATGCAATAATGCAATTGTCCCAAGTAACTCAGATTCATCACAAGCAAGAAGAATTTGTCCACCTTGAGCCAATATTGAATGCTCTGGATTAGCTAATTGTTCATTGTCATAAGCGGTTAATTCAAAAAGTTCACTGAGCCATTCTCGATTAAGCTCTTTGAACTGCTCTTGAAAATTACTTGAATAGGGCTTAATTTTAATTGAGCTACTAAGTCTTTCATGAATTGCTTTTCGTTTGAGTTGTTGTTCAAAAAAAGATAAACGATTTAAAATCAAATCCTTATCAGGTCCCAAAAGTTCTGTAAAAACATCTTCAAGAAGCTTAAGCTCTGGAACCAAGTCATTAAGAGCATGTATGCCCTTTTCAGTGATTTGAATGAAAATAAATCTTGAATCGGTTTTATTAGTAACTGTCGTCGCGAGGCCTTTTCTCTCTAATTCTTTTACCACCTGAGAAGCTGCCGAAGGGCTCACGCCTCTTTTAGCGGCTAGAGATTTCAAATCTAGACCATCAGCTTTTTTGAGGGCTAGAAGAAATGAAAACCAAACTGGTTTGAAATCATGTCCTCTCTTTGTATATAAATCCTGAACTTGAGTGAACAAAATATCAGTAAGTCTTTTGGTCAGTGAACCAATAGCTAGAATGCTATCATTCGGCAAGTTTTCAATGTATTCGTGAATTTTCATTTGCTCTATAATCATAAATCATCCTTTGATAGCTTTTTGCACTCTCAGTTTAGTCAAGTATTGTGAACCTATTATCGCCGAAAAAATCAAGAAAGTATGCAATCCCAAACCTTGATAAACAGTTTTTGCATGCTGATTAAAAATATCCTCTCTTATTTTCGGATCGCTGATTTTTTGTATTTTCTTAAACACTTCGTAATATTTATTAGCTTCAGGAAAAAGACTTCTAGGCTTGTCCACAAGAACGCCAGGCTCTGTACCGTATTTAGTCTGGATCTGCTTATCGCGCATAGCAGCAAGTGGTCCATTGGTAATTTTTTGTCCAAGCCACCACAAAGGTATCATCGAAATTGCTTTTGAGAATTTTTCGATTAATTCATTTCTTCCCTGTGCAGTAAGAAAAACACTAGACCATTTTGGTATCACCATAAAAGAGAACATCATGCCAAGTCTAGGATATAAACCGTGATTCATATCAAATTGCTGATCCAAAAAATTCAAAAATTTATTCTGCTTAACTTTAACTCTATCTCTAGTTGCATTAAGAACCAAATAATTTAGAATCGGTGAAATTCCCATTCCAACAAAAGCTCCCAGATATTCCTTGAAACCCATTTTGGAATCATCTCCTAACTTTGTTCTTTGTTTAGCGCTAGTATAAGCAACTGTACCAGTGAAACTGTTTTGCCTTAAGACATACTTTCTAAACAAACGCATCGTTATACCAAAACTGCCCCAGATCGCACCTTCTATAGTACTTTCAGCCAATTGTACTTTTTCTTTGAAATTCAAAATTTTACGGCGTTGAGAATCTAATTCATTGTCATTATTGTTTGCTTTAAATTTTTCACAGAAATTTTTGATAGAATCGAGAATTTGCTCTTGCTTCTTTGCTTGCTTACTGTTGTTTAACTCTTGGTATAAACTTGCTACATGAGCCTTGTCTTCTACTTCTTCTACATTAATTCTATCTATGGCTCTTTTATAAGATTCCAAATCATGTAATTCCTGACGGTGAAACAATAAATGATTGGGAATGTCATCATGATGCTCTTGATCAAGCGTCAATTTGCCAATTATTCCAGAAACCAAACTAGTAATTTTTGGAGCAGCAAAAACCATAATAAAACTCGCGGAGGCTTCTACTAGTGATTCAATAAAACTATAAATATTGCGCATGCCACCAATTACGGTTGGAATATCTGCACCAACTAAATCCATCACCGCACGATAAGTTGATGGTCTTGAATCAAAAATCTTTGCCCAAATTTTTGCCTTATCCCAAATGTCCGTACTGACATGTTTTTGATTTGCTTTATGAATATATGAAGTCGTGACATTATCTATACTAGAGTTTCTTTGCATTATTGGCCAAGAAACCCGATTTACTATTGATGGTAAAGGATAGTTATGCACTTAATTAAGTACTTGATTATAACATCTAAATATGCTATGATATATCAAGTTCTAGATAATAATGCAAATCGATAAAACTAGTATCACGTTTACCTCTAATGCCTTAGCTAATCAAGGCCAAGCGACATCGGCTGTTCAAAATACCAATAATGCTCCTAGCCTTGCTTCAATTTCAGCAAAAGAAGTCAAAGAAAAAAATCCAGAAAGCGCTGCAATTACGATCAATAATATTGCAAAATTGCAAAACACAAACAAAGAGAAAAGGATTATTTTGGTAGATGCTGGTAAACCTGGTGATTCAATCTATGGCAATACTCTGGCGATTGCTTTAAATATAGTAAAAAAATTGCTTCAAGTCATGGTTATACAAATAAAGAATTTCATTTAAATCGTTCACAAGCTTGGCAAAATGCACTTGAGACAATTAAGCCTGGTGATATTGTTGCTCTTACATCTAGTTCCCCTGGAGCTTTTCAGGCTCTAGAATTAGCAAGAGCAGTTAAAGCAAAATTTGGTGAAAAGGTTTTGATTATAAAAGGTGGCACTCATGAAAGACTAAGCTCTCCCGTAGAACAGCTTAAAACAAATTACCCAATAGATATTTCTTTTATTGGT
>JAJTHA010000042.1 GCA_021299565.1 Candidatus Caenarcanales bacterium | reverse complement strand
TGAATTTCAATTGAGGAAAATAAATTGCATTAGGGCTATTGGCTAGCTCAATGAAAACATTTATATATGGATTGCTATGTTTGGTGAAAAACTCATTACTATGATTTTTTCGTGGTGTAAATTTACCCTGCTCAAGAGCCAGGTATTCAATTTGTTCAGGCTCAAGTAGCCAAGTCATAAATTCATAAGCTTCTTTGGAATATTTAGCACCGCGTGGTATCGCAAGAGCATCCACCATGACATAAGTTGAGTTTGGAATTTTGCCAGGGAATTTTTTTACTTCCACTTTCATTTTAGGTGCAAAAGTTTTGGCTAGCTTGAATTCCCAAACTCCGCTATTTTCGATAATGATTTTACTCGCGTAAAAAGGATTATCAGGGCTTTGATAAGCGCTAAATCCTTCAGTGAAAGATGCAAGGCGATTGGCTCCTAGCTTTGAAGCGAAATTATCAACTATCCATTGCCAAGCTTCTAGATTGGCTTTTGAGTTGGCGGTGATTCGACCATTTTCATCAGCCCATTTACCGCCAAATACTACCGGAATAAATCTACCTGCCCATTGAGGCCAGCTTGGCAGAAAAGCTATATGATCTTTGGATTTGATAGTATCAAAAATTTTTACAATGTCTTCTAATGTCTCTGGTGAATTTAAATGATATTGATCAAGAAGCGTTTTATTGATATGCATCGCTTCACAAGTCGGCATTAATGGAAGTGCGTATTGATGTCCCGAAAAATTTAGCATTTTCAAATAAACAGGTATGAACTCCTCTTGCTTGAAATCCTGCATGTAAGGATTCAAGTCACTAAGAGCGTTTCTAAGCGCAAAATCTGCGACCATATCTCCGTCTAGGTGAACTAGATCTGGAGGAACTTCGCCAGCTATAGCCATTAGAATTTTTTTGCGGGCAAGAGAGATGCTGAGCATTTTGACTTTGAAACTGTGATTTTCTGAATTGAATTTTTCAACAAGATTTTCGAGTGGTTGTTTTTCTTGTCCGCTCCAATATTGCCAAAAAATAATTTCTTTTTTTTCGGATTTTTGGTTTTGATTTGTCAGCCAAAACTCCCATAGAAAAGGAATAGCAATAATCAAAATTGCAAAGGAAATAAAAAATTTATTTTTTAAACTATTTGACATTCTGACACCAGCATCATTTATAAACACAACTTTACGCTAAACAACTAATTTAAGTATATGAGATATGATGGCCCTTATGTCAGAAATTAGATCAGAAAAACGTGTGGTAATAACAGGTATAGGTCCAGTAACTCCAATAGGATTGGGCGTTAAAGATTTTTGGTCAGCACTTAGCTCAGGTAAAAGTGGTATCAACTATCTTGATAAAACTGATAATTATACGAATCAAGCAGGAGACGAAGTTAAAGCACCAGTTAATTTTGGTGGACAAGTAAAAAACTGGAATGTCGAAGAGCATTTCACTAATTTGGATCCTCGCGAAGTTAAAGGCTTTAACAAGGACATGGACAAGGTTTCACAGTTTGCAGTAGTTGCAGCGAAACTAGCAATTGAAGATGCGCAAATAAATTTTGACAAATTAGAAGAATATGGCAGTGATAGAACCCGCGTGGGCACTTTCGTTGGTACGGGAATTGGCGGCATCAAAACAACTTGTGATGATTCCAATACACTTATTAATAGAGGGCTTAAATCAATTGGTCTTAGATCAATTATTCGACTAATGCCAAACGCTGCTTCTGGTCATATTGGAATTTTGTGGGGTTTGCAAGGTAGAGCTAAATCCGATGCAACTGCTTGTGCAACTGGTTTGGATAGTATCTTTGATGCTTTTTACTATATCAAAAACGGTCTTGCTGATGTCATGCTTGCTGGCGGCACAGAGGCTTGTTTAAATACTTTAGCTATTTCTTCTTTTTATAATATGACTGCTCTCTCTCGCCGTCAGGTAGAGAATCCTAGCGAGGCTAGTTGTCCATTTGACAAACGTCGTGATGGTTTTGTGATGTCAGAAGGTGCTTTGATATTTGTACTTGAAGATTATGAGTTTGCAAAAAAACGCGGTGCGACTATTTATGCTGAACTTGCTGGCGTAGGCGCTAGTTGTGATGCCTATCATATTACTGCACCTACAGAAGATGGTAGCGGCGGAGCTAGAGCAATTGAGATGGCTCTTAGATGCGCTGGCTTAGATAAGTCAAGAGAGCTTGTTGATTATATTTCAGCTCATGGAACCAGTACTCCTCTCAATGATGCTCGTGAAACTGCTGCTATCAAAAGAGTTTTTGGTGAGCACGCTTATAAGCTTGCCGTTTCTTCAACTAAGTCCATGACCGGTCACCTGATAGGAGCTGCTGGTCCTGTGGGCATGGCTGCTGCAATTATGGCTTGTAAAGAATCCCTGGTGCCTCCTACAATCAACTACAAAGAAGCAGACCCTGCTTGTGATCTTGATTATGTGCCAAACGTGGCTAAGAAAAAAGAAGTCAAATATGCTATCGCTCAGGCATTAGGCTTTGGTGGGCATAATACTGTTGCTCTTGTTAAGAAAATCTAAATCAAGATAAAATTTGTTATTATATTGGATTGTGGAAATAAAGAAAACCCCAATTAATATTGTTCATAATAATCCAATAGAGCTACCAGAATCCAAAGTTGCAAAAACCAAACCTAAAGTTGTTCCTCTATGTCATTATTCTGATCCAAATACTTCATGGGCTTCCAAAATCAATTTCAGTGATTTATCTATTTCCTATAACCTTCAGCCAAATAATACTGACACTATATTGTTCATTACTGTCCAGCCATTTCAAAGTGAAATTTCAGATTTCGAATTTCAAAACATACGCACACGAGTAGAGCCTCCTAAAGACTTTTCCAGTAATTTTACAAATTTACTGAAAAAAGTTTCGAGTGATTTATCTTTTGATTATTTGCGCAATCTTTATTCTGAAATCAATTTTGATCACACAAATATTACGCACATCTCCCAGTTGTCAGGAGGTCATTTGCAACAGTCTGATATCTGGTCATTTTTAATGACAATTAATAAGTATAGAACTCAATTTAAAACTTTGAAAAATCATCCCATAAATGAGTTACTAGATGTTTTTAATGATTATTCAACTCTAAATACCACTCCAAAAAAATAAAAAACCAATCAAAAAAATATAATTATTCAAAAACTCTCCGAGATTTTTCTTGAAAATGGCAATTTAAGTCAGGCTAAATTTAGACAGTTTTTTTCTGATGAATTTTTTAAAGCTTTATACCCAAGCTTAGCTAAACCAGTTACTGACACAAGCTTAAAAGATATTGATCAAGCAAAATATAAAGTCGATGATTTTCAAATGAATTCTCAAAATCATTTTTTTAGATTTATCCAAGTAACAGGCGAAAAAGTTCATTTTATTTTGGCTAAATACAATAAAGATGGCGTCAGAGAAAAGCTGCAACTGTTTTCTGATAAATTCACAGAAATTTCAATTAAAGAGACTATGATAGAGACTTTGATTTCACAAAATCGACTTTCTCATAAAATTCCGGCAAGAATATTTTTTGATTCGCCTGATTCTGTAAGTCACTCACGAGATTATTCGAAAAATTTTCTTAGTCATTACTTAGAATCTTGGCTAACCTTAAATGTAGACAAAGATGCTTTAATACAAACAACTGATATTCGACTGGCTGAGCCATTTTCTAAATCTGTGTTTGTCTATGATAAAACACAAAATCAAGTGACAATCACTACATCAATGAAGTTTGGGAGTGAAGCCATTAGTTTTACTTGTAAATATGAAGATCTACCTGAAAAGTTACAAGAACAATTGCCTAAGCCAGTAAATGCTCCCTCTGATCTACTCTCTAGATTAAGAGCCCGCACTCAGGCAGAATTTCACCAGTGATTCGGTCTCGTCTGCAATAGACTCTTTCTGAGCTTTTTCCAATAACTCTTTTATATCAAGATAATCGAAGCCCAGTCCTTCAAGCACATTTATCACTTCAGAACTACTACTATATATATGATTATCATTTGAATCTTCTTTAGTTAGATGAGCGAGTTTTTTTATCTTGCTTCGTAATTCTAAGATTAATTTCTCTGCTGTTTTCTTACCAAGACCTGGTGCGCTAGATAATGCACGAATGTCTTCTTTGATCACAGCCGAAATAATTTGTTGTGGGCTAAGTACGCCCAAAATTCCTAATGCAGATTTTGGACCAATTCCTGATACTGATATCAATGTCTCAAACATCTCTTTTTCGGCCCGAGTTAGGAAACCGAAAAGCCTTATACCATGCTCGTTTGAACTTAGATGAGTGTAGATAGTGGCCAGAGAATTCAAGCTTAGTTGGTTTATGGTTTTGAGGTTGGCATCGAGTAAATAACCGATATCATTAACTTCTAAAACAAAATTGTTATTACTTAAATTTCGTTCGATTATCTTTCCTTTCAACTGTGCCAACATTAGTTTTCATTATAATACGAAAATTAATCTTCTTTAATTGACTTACAGGAACTTTCTTTTATAACAATCAAAGTCTTTTGCTGACTGTATTTCAAAAAACATAAATTTTTCTAAATTAAGTTATCTGCGTATTTTTGTGACTCTAAAAAATTAGTTAAACAGGTTGACCAGGACTTTGTAATCTGAGACTATTAACTTTGTATTCTAATACTCTCGGCTCTAAGTCTCTTCTTGGCTCGCGTGTGGTGTTAGAAAATTTTTTGGTATGGCAAAAGAAAAGAAAACAAATAAAGGAGAAACAATGAGTATAAAGAAATTTATTTCTTTACTCTTACTCGTAGTGTTTACAACGGTAACGGTTGTGCCAGCTGGCGCGGTCGTGACCTTGGACAATGCTGGTACGACGCTTCCTACTCTTGCACAAGATGCTGGTACAAAAGCAACTGGTGCAAATAGAGACGTAGTTCCAACAACGATTCGTATAAACTTCCAAGCAGGAGACGTGAACTTCGGTACTGTCACTGGCTTGAGAAGCAATGGGTCTGATGGTGGTGTAACAAGACTTACTATTACTGCTAACGGTAAACTTTCACAAGTTGACGCGGGCGCTAATGGTACAGTTACTACCCCAAGACTTGTAATTTTGAAACCACCTACAGGTACTAAGTTCGTTGCTTTAGCGGCATCTAACTTCAGTACTTCAGCTGTTGCACTTCAAGGCAATGGTGGTCTAGTAACTTCAAATATCACTGCAACTGGTGGTTTAAATTCAAACCTTCCAGGTGCTGGTACAAACGGTAACGCAATACTTGCTGGCGTTTTAACTGAAAATGGTCCTTCGACTTATTTCGGTTCAACTATTCCAGCTGGTTCATTGGTTGCTTACTTCGTAACTGCTAACACTGTTGGTAGCGATCTTAACCAATCAGCTGCTGCTGTAACCTTCTCTAACGTTGGTTTAGCTGCTGAGCCTAATGGTGATTCAGTACTTGCTACTTCTGGTAACATATCTTCTTCTTATCAAGCACCTTCTGGCGCTACTGTTGATGAAGCTATGGTTAGCTTAAGCTCAGAAACTGTAACTGCTACAGCACTTGGTGCAAGAGCTGGAAAAGTTGAGTTCTTGATGCTTGGTGGTAAAACTGGTTCAGAAACTTCTACAACTGAAGAGCCTGATAATCAACCTAATACTGCTTTAGCTAGTCAATTAGCTACTGCTGGTACTACTGTTAATATCGCTCCTGGTCTAGTAACTTCAACTGGTTCAAGTTTGACAACTCTCAATATTGATACAGATACACTTGTATTAAGAGCAGCTGAAAGAACTGATTCAACTTCTAGTGCTAGAACTTACTATCAAACACCATTTGCAACATCAGCAGTTTCAACTTCTGTTTTAGTTGCTAACGGTTCTGCTAGTATCACTACTCTAAATTCAGATTTAACTAACGCGACTGTATTCCCAAATACAACTAATGCGTTAATTACTGTTACTTTCTCGGCAATTGACCCTGTTACAAGTGCTGCCGCTACAGATTCATCTATTACAGTTAATGCTGTAACAGTTAGTATCTTCGGCGATAGAGCATTTAATGGTCTAAGAAATGCTACTGGTGGTGGCTCAACTGCTACTCTAGCTAATGGTGGTTTCTTAGGTGCTGCTATTAACAGTGTTAATGGTTCAACTGGTGAAGCTAACTATGGTATTGGCGTACTTTATAACGGTACATCAACATCTAGCTCTTTGGTTGTAAGAGATGTAACTATGCTTGACTATACTACTCAAACAACTAAAGTTGGTTTTGATGGTACAACTGGCGTAGGCAATAGATCTGTTCCTAACGCAATTAACCCAGCTACTATTACAAACGGTACAGCTACAGCAGGATTATTCCCGGCTTCGCTTGTTACATCGTTCAACAATGGTACTGATACTTACGCGATTGTTGCTACAGCAAATGGTAATGGAGCATCTCCATTCACATTTACTACAACAGCATCAATGGCAACTAGTGCATGGCAATCTGGACAAGCAGTATTCACTCCAAGTGAAGTTTCTGTTCGTTTAGTAAACAGCGCTGGTGCAGGTACAAATACAAACGCTTGGTTCGTTCTACTTGGTAATGATAACGGTGCAGCAATCACTGATGGTCGTTTCAAAGTTGGAGCAACTAACACTAGCACTTTAGCTTCTTACCTAAAAGGTATCGAAGCACCTACTACAACTGGTAATGCGGTTTCAAATAACGTAGTTGCGGTTGCTAGACTTGCTGGTACTACTCTAAGAATCTTGCCTGTTACAAACAGATATGATGCAATTAGAGATATCATCACAATTAGACCTGAAATTACATTGACTCTTGGTACTGTTGGTAAAACTAACGGTGTTAGAGTTGTAGCTACTGCAAGTGGCGGTAATTTGAACGGTTCTAGAGTTGTTACTGTTGCTGAAGTACTTGCAGCTGGATCTCTTTCTATAGCTGCTAAATTAACAGCAGTTCCAGTTGGTGGTAACTTGACTAGCCTTATGGTAGAAAATGGCACAGGAGCTGGAGTTGGCAGAGGTTACATTAACCTAAGCAGCATTACAGGTGCTTCAACTACTACTGACGCTCTAAGTGATCTACTTACTACTGGTAAAGTCCTAGATAACACTGTTCCTCCATTATTCTGTGGTGGTACAGCTGGTACTGGCAAAAACGGTCCAAATGGAGTTGTATTCCAACCTAAAGCAAGAGCAATCTTGATCGAAGAAAATGGTACAGATGCGTTTAGAACTGCAGCTGATGCTTCAAATACTGTGATCAGAGTTACTCTACCTACAGGATGGGATTTAAATGCATACAATGGTAGCCTTGCTAACAGTCAGATCCTTAACTTGATCTCTGTTGCAACTGGTTCATCAACAAATCCATTTAATACAGCACCTTCAATTGTGAGAGTTCAACCTAAATTAGGTACAACAATTACAAATGCGTTCATCGATATCGATCCAGGTTCACTTGGTGCACCTACTAATGCGGTGAGAAGAATCATCGGTTTAGTATTTAGACCAAATGCTCTTGTAGTGCCTTCTACAGTTTCTAGCTTCGCTGCTACGATTTCTGTAGTATACACAGGTGGTACAAACACTCGTAACGCTGCGATCACTGATGACACAACACTAAGCACTATCGGTACAGTTTCTTTGGGTACAGCATGTTCAACATTCTTGACCCTAAACTATTGTGATGATGCATTGTCTTCTTATACTGCTAAATCAGTAAGTACTAACTTCCAAGCTGATTTCGTTGCAAATGGTTCAAACTTAACTGCATTCTCTGCTACCCCAGCAACTGCAGTAAGACTTGTATCAAATGATCAAGACGAAGTTGTGCTTCCAGATCTTTGTATCGAAGAAGGTGTAGCTGACGCTCTACCTATCGGTCAAGGAACTGATGGTACTCCAGATATATTTGGTATTACTGCTGTAACTGCAAATGGTACTGGTGAACTTCATATTTCATCAAACTATTTCGGTGATGGTACTAACGTTGTTGGTTTCAAGACTGGTGTAACGCCTACTGTCAGAGTTTCTGATTATGGTATCGCTGCTACAACATCTGCGACTTCAGGCAACGAAGAAGTAATAACACTTGCAGAAGGTACGCATGTATCAAGAGTAAGACCATTCTTGTCTAAGACAGAATTCAGAGTTAGTGGATTATTATTAGATGATCCTACTGATAATGCATTCGTTCCACCTTCTCAAAGCTTTATTGCTTGGTTTGAAGCTGATTCAGCAACAGACTATGTAGTAGGTAGTAATTTACCAAGAGCTGCAAGAAAGGATACAGTAAACGGTAACTTCTTGACTAACGTTAAAACAGGTACAGAAGCTAATAAAATGGCTAACAACTTCTATAACGGTAGAACAATTGATGTTACAACTCTAACTGCTACTAACACCAACTTTGCTGATACATCTGCTAGTAACAATGATTTGACATTAGTGTTCACAAATACTAATGCAGCTAGATTTACTAATGCAGTATCAGTAATACTTGATGATGCAAACTACAGTAAGCTAAGTTCTGCAACAACATTGTCAGTCGCAGTTGCTGCTATCACTGGTAGCACAGATGTACTTGCAACTGTTTCTACAGCAGCTGGTGCATTAGAGCCTGGATCAACAATCAGAGTAACTTCAACAGGAACTGGTCCTCAAGATTCAGTAACTGTTCCAGTACTTGCTGACGGTTCATTCAAAGCTACTGTAAGAGCAGCTACAGCTCAAACATTAACTGTAGTTCAATTGCCTGATAGCGATGATACAGCAATACCTCCACAGATTAGAACATTGAATGTTGTTAATCAAAACGTGGATCCAACGCTTGTATCTGCTACTGCAACATTAGTTCCAACAGGATCAGTACCTAACAAAGGTAAAGTTGCTGTTGTGTTCCAAGTAGTTGCTAGTGGTAAAGTTGGCGCAGCTGACTTCGTTCCTACGGCAGCTCAGTTGACTCTTGGCGGAAGCCCAGTAGTTGCTGTAACTGGTACAACTAACAGATTTATCGGTATCGCTGATTTAACAGCTACTGATGGTTTGAAAGTAGTAGCAACAGTAACTGGCTCACCTACAACTTCAAAAACATTGACTGGTATCACTACCTCAACTGTTTCTAAAGCAGGTGCTCCGTTAGTATCAAAAGTAGTTCAAACTACTGCTGGTAGAGTCATAGTAAAAGGTAAGAGACTATTCAGAGCTGATGCTAGCGTAGGCTACATCACTACTGCTGGTACTTACACAGATGTTCCATTGAGAGCAACTACTAAGACTGACAAAGAGAGACAACGTCGAGTTTCAGCTTCAACTGTAACTCTTCCGACAACAGCAGCTTTCGGAGTGTTTATCGCTCCTGATAGAGGCGTCTCTTCTGTCGAACTGTAAACTACAATAAAATAAATTGAAAAAACTAAACCCCTGGGCTTCAAAACCCGGGGGTTTTTTTATTGCAAAAAAGAACCCCACTTTTTTAAGGTGGGGTTTAAGGGGTTAGGGAGGGAATTGTCAGTATCGTCCCGTTTTTCTACACTTGCGCTTGGTACACAAGAGTATAGCTTTTGCAATTAGCTTAATTCACTAGGAATTAACTATTGCTGAATTAGTCTCAGCGCTATTTGTGGCTGAGCATTTGCTTGTGACAGCATGGCTGATGCCGTTTGTTGTAAGATTTGGTTCTTAACTAAGATAGAGCTTTCTTTAGCCACATCTACGTCTTGAATACGTGACCTAGAACCAGAAGCGTTTTCCATCGCAACGTCCATATACTCAATCTTGGATTCTAAGGCGTTTTGAGTAGCACCTAGATATGATCTCATTCTTGAAATATTGTCGATCAGTACGTCAATGTCCCCGACTGATGCTGCAAAGTTAGTTGAGTGAGTACCATAATTTAATGAGTTTACTGTTGCACCAGCTATTTGTAATCTGTCTAGTGCAAAGTTGGCTGAGGCTCCTTCAACCAAGTGACCTTCGTCATCACTGCTTCCTACTACTTCTGCGATATCTATTTCAACACCAGTGTTCGCTGCTTGCTCAGATCTGAGTGTGATAGTTGTTGTCTGACCGTTATCAGCACCAGTTTGTAAAACTACATCGGCGGTAGCTGCTGTATTTTGATAAAGAAGAGATATACCGTTGAATTTCGTTGCTTGTGAAATATCATCGATTAATTTAACACGTTCGTTAATTTCTCTTTGTAAAGCATTTTTCTCATTGGTACCATTGGTTCCGTTGACACCTTGTACAACTAGTTCACGAATTCTTTGTAAGTTTTCTTGGATAATTGATAAACTACCTTCTGCAGTTTGTATTAATGAGATACCGTCCGCGGCGTTTTGTTTTGATTTATCTAAGCCTCTGATTG
Organism: Candidatus Caenarcanales bacterium; assembly: GCA_021299565.1. Taxonomy (GTDB): domain Bacteria; phylum Cyanobacteriota; class Vampirovibrionia; order LMEP-6097; family LMEP-6097; genus JAJTHA01. Next base: position 2,136 of record JAJTHA010000042.1, on the reverse strand, counting down.
TGGTCGTTAACTTATTTGCGATACTTAAGCCGGCTGCATCATCTGCTGCTCTATTGACACGAAAACCTGTCGACAAGTGTTCGATGTTTCGCTGTAAGCCAACTGTGTTAGAGTTTAATGCTCTTTGTGCGAAAATACTTTGTGTGTTGGTGTTAATGACAAGTCCCATGTATGTGCTCCTTAAGCGGTGAGTGTTGTATTTGTAAACCCTTTGTTTGGTGGATTTCCTTTCTACAAAAGTATGTATCGGAGTTCTTAGCCCTTTCTCAGTCAACTAATAGTTGAAATATTAATTGTTTTCTAGGCTAAGTGGTTGACTAATTGTTTGCTTATTGTCTAGGAAGCAATTGCAGAGCGATTTGTGGAGACGAATTCGCTTGCGACAACATCGACGAAGCAGTCTGCTGCAAGATCTGGTTCTTCACTAATATCGAACTTTCTGCTGCGATATCTACGTCTTGAATTCTTGATCGTGATGAAGAAGCATTTTCTTTTGCTATATCTATATATTCGATTTTTGATTCAAGTGTGTTTTGAACTGCACCTAAATATGATCTCATTCTTGAAACGTTATCGATAATAATATCTATATCTGCCACTGAAGCAGTAGCATTGCTCGAATGTGTGCCGTAGCCATATGAATTGACGTTTGCGCCAGTGATATATAACCTATCAAGAGCAAAGCCAGTCGCAGTGCTTTCTACAAGTTGACCATAATCTGAAGAGCCTCCTGCGACTACATAACTTATATCAATATCTATTCCTGTATTTGCAATGTTACCAGCATCTAAATTGATAGTAGTTGTTTGTCCACTTGCAGCACCTGTTTGTAATACAAGGTTATTTGGGTCTACCAGTAAGCTCAAACCATTGAATCTCGTTGCTGCTGAAATGTCGCTGATAATTTGTATGCGTTCGTTAATTTCTCTTTGTATAGCACCTCTTTCATTTGCTCCGTTTGTACCATTTGTACCTTGGACAACAAGCTCACGAACTCTTTGGAGGTTTTCTTGGATCACATTGAGACCGCCTTCTGCAGTTTGGATTAATGAAATTCCATCTGCTGCGTTTTGTTGTGCTTTTTCTAGTCCTCTTATTTCTGTTGATAATTTATTACTGATACTTAAGCCAGCTGCATCATCTGCTGCTCTATTGATTCTGAAACCAGTAGATAGTCTTTCGATATTACTCTTAAGTCCATCCGTATTTTTTCTTAATGCTCTTTGAGCAAATAAGCTCTGTGTGTTTGTGTTAATTACTAGTCCCATGTTTAGCTCCTTGTGTGTCCTTCCAAAGAGATATATCGGAAGACCGCTGAGGCTTCCGTATTGGCTAAACGCTGTATTAATGCGGCATTCTAAAGCAATAGCCTTAGATAGCTCGTATGATTTTTTGCCTCACCTATTTAGATAGGAAGGAGGAGCATCCAGAAGGATGCTCCATTGAGGGCTTTTTGGGAGGGAAAACATCAGTACTAGTGTGTGTCCCCGGCTTACTCTTGATTTTACTCAAGGGTAAAATTATTTGCTAAATTAGACTAATCGTTATTTAATCTATTGCTGTAATAATCTCAGTGCTATTTGTGGCTGAGAATTTGCCTGTGAGAGCATGGCTGATGCTGTCTGTTGCAAGATTTGGTTTTTGACCAATATCGAGCTTTCATAAGCTACATCCACATCTTGGATACGTGACCTAGATCCTGAGGCGTTTTCCATGGCTATATCCATGTACTCGATCTTAGACTCTAGCGCGTTTTGCGTCGCACCCAGATATGATCTCATTCTTGAAATATTCTCGATGAGAACGTCTATGTCGCCGACTGAGGCGGCAAAGTTAGTTGAGTGTGTTCCATAATTTAATGAGTTGACACTCGCTCCTGCGATTTGTAATCGGTCGAGAGCAAAATTGGCTGATGCTCCTTCAATTAGGTGACCTTCGTCATCGCTACTTCCAACTACCTCTGTGATATCAATCTCAACACCAGTGTTTGCTGCTTGCTCCGATCTTAAAGTGACCGTCGTCGTCTGACCCGCATCAGCACCGGTTTGTAAGAGTACATCGGCGGTAGCGGCTGTGTTTTGATACAGCAGTGAAATTCCGTTGAATTTCGTCGCTTGAGAAATATCATCGATGAGT